>WGLY01000041.1 GCA_016125335.1 Frankiales bacterium | reverse complement strand
GTATTACTTCGTGGTGCGGTCGACGTGGCCGGCCGCGATGTGGGGGTGGAGGTGGCCGTAGTGCCATCCGTCCATCACGGGGCATCGGTACACACTCATGTGCTCGCCAGGGTGTTTGCTGTGAGCGACCCGCCTGGCGGCCGCTCTCGAGTCCCACAGGCTCTTCCGGCAGGAGCGGCAGCGGCCCACGTAGTGGATCGCTGGATCGCTGCCCTTGGGCGGTCGCGGAGTCTTCCGGCTCATCAGGCGTCGCCTGCCTGCCGCAGGGTCGCCCGAAGGTCCCCCGCGTGCGCCTCCACCTGATCCGACTCCTCGGCGATGCGCAGGACGGTCGCGGGGTAGGGGCCGTAGAGAACTCTCTGACCGGGCATGAAGGCGTGAATGCCGCTGCGGTGTCCGCACTCGGGGCAGATCACGACTCGCTCCCTTCGGTCGCGTAGTCGAACGTGTACGCCTCGTAGCCCCAGTCCCATTCGACGGTGATCTCCTGCCTGCCCTCGCGGGGCGGCTCGGCCCATACGCGGAAGTCGGACTCGTCGAACCACCAGTAGGCGTTGCAATGCGGCCCCTCGATGGCGGCCATCGAATGCTGGGATTCGATCTCGCAGCCATCGTCGTCTTCGGCCCAATACGGGTGGGTGGCCCATGACCCGTCGACGGCTATGTCAAGGGACCACGTCTCGCAGTCACAGTCGCGCTCCCACCGGCACGCCGCCGTTGGCGGGCTGTCGCAGGTGAACTCCCACCGCCCGTTGAACTCGTGATCGTCCGGGCGATCCGGGTCGTTGGGGTCGGGGACGTACTCGAGGTAGTGAGCCATCACCCCTCCAATCCGGGGAGCGGTTGCATGCCGCGGTCCCGTTCGCGGGTGGCTGCCCGGGTGCGGGCGTGGTGGTCACGGTCGTAGTGCAGGTGGCAGGCCTGGCAGTAGGCGCGGAGATTGCCCGGGTCGCAGTTCTCAGGCGTGTGATCCAGGTGCGCGGTCGTTAGGACCACGGTCGAGCCCGTGCCGAACGCGGGATCGCCGTGACGGTTTCGGCAGCGGCCATCCTCGGCCAGGTGGTAGCCGTCGCGGGCGCACTCGCCGCGGCACTCACAGCGCCACCCCGCCCGGTCCTTCACCCCCGTGCTGATCTGCTTCCAGTCCTCCGGGTAGCGGGCCCTGTTCTCTGCACGGATCGGGCTCACGGCGTGTCCTCGCGGTGGCCTGGCCACTTCGGGTCAAGCCGTCCGACCCGGATCATCACGACCGCGGGCAGCACCCTCTCGTCCGTCATGTACTCCCGATACTCGAGCTCGGTCGCCGAGCGGGTGACCAGGCCGGTCGGGGAGTCGACGAAGATCTCGATCGCGGCACACGCCAGGCAGATCGACACGTCACCCGTGGCCGGGACCGCCTCCTCCATCGTGCTCGACGCCGTCGTGATGCGATACCCGCACGTGTTGCACGCCGCGCCTGGGGCCAGAGAGGTCTCCATCACACGCCTCCCGGCGGGGGTGGATCGAGCTCGAGCAGTTGCCCAGCGCCGACAGCGGCCACGTAGGCGGGCAGCATCCGCTCCCCCATCGTGGAACCGTCGCCCGTGACCAGGAACGCCATGAAGGCCTGCTCCGGCCTGACCAGGCCACGCTCCGTCGACTCGAGAGCCGCCTTGATGAACAGCGCCAGAGCACGCCAGGACTCACGAACGTCCTGCTCCCACCCAGCCCACGCGTCGAACGTCCGTCCCGTCTTCGGGTTCGGTGCCTTCCGCGTGGCGGGCTTGTCCGGCAGCGGCAGGCGCAGCCGGATCGGCAGGCGCACGTGCATGAACTCGACCAGCGCGAAGCCGGGACCGGCGCCGAAGCTGTAGGTCTCCACGCCGTAGCGGGCGAACGTGCGGCCGATCTCCTGCTGGGACGACTGCACGGTGACGCTGGTGCCCTTCGCGTACGTCATCAGGCGCCACCCGCCAGTGCGTTGCAGCGTGACCCGCCCAGGTACCAATGGCGCCACCCGCCGGACTGCATGACCTCGAACGCGAGGATGTCCTGCAGCCAGCCGGGCCACTGCTGGATCGGGTGCGCCGACAGCCACACGCGGGCCTTCCTCGCATCGGGCTTGGGCATGCCGAATCGGATGAGCCGAGCGCGGACCATGTAGGGGCCGCCATGTCGCCAGTCGACGCTGAACTGCCAGCGGCCGGCGTGGTTGGAGGCGTTGAGGGCGCCGGCTCCGGACTGGCGGCGGTCGAAGTCACCTCCGGACTCTCGGCGGAGCACGCATTCGGCGAACGCACGGAACCGGACGGGCACAGCAGCGGCGTTGCGGACGAAGGTCGAGTGGACGCCGCGTGATGGCTGTTGCACGGACCATTCGCGGTCGGTGTCGTGGTGGGCGATCGCCTCGACAACGGCGCCGATGACCAGGTCAGGAAGCATCACGGGTCGCCCCCCGCGCGAGTCTTTCGATCAGCGCAAGGTGTTCGCTGATTGCGGTCAGCCGGTCCACCACGTCGGCGAGCGTTGGCCCGCTCGACTTCAGGACGGTGCCGGCGGCGGGTTCGGCGTGACGGTGGTCTCGGCGCCATTCATGAAACGTCTCGAGGACGATCTCGGCGTCACTCTCGAGGGTTGCTCCACATGAACAGGTCTCGCGGATCATCAGTCGGCCTGCCCCTCCGTGTAGTTCGAATACCTCGACCTGCTCGGAACCGCCCCCAGCTGCCGGACACGGGCCTCAGCCCGACGCCTCGACCGGCGGCGCTCCCGCCGCGTCTCACGCACGTCCCGGATCACCCAGAACGCCACCACGACCAGGACAGGTGCGAACACGACGCCGACACCGGCCAGGAGCGGGTTCATGACTGCCCCCGTCGTTCCCGGATCGCGAGGAGGAAGCGGGCGCGAGCGTCCTCGTCGACGTGGAGGCGCTTCAGCACCTCCAGGACGTGAGCGTCCGTCTCGGCGGCGTCGGCCGCGGCGATGATGTCCAGCGCGAGCGTGCGCGCCTCATCGGGTGTGAGCTGCCCGCTCGACCCTGACCAGGTCAGAAGGACGAATGGGCGGCCTGTGAACGCGGACACTCCCGAGCTGGAGTGCAGCGTCCCGGCTGGCGCGTGCGTGGGATCGCCGGTCATGACGGCTCCTGCCCGTGGACGAGGGGTTCGGTGCAGTCGGGGAAGGCGTCCTCGGCGCCTTCCACCCTGGTGACGAAGCGGAACCCCTGGGCCTGCTTGGGACCGAGGTGGTCATGGTGAGTCGGCGTAGGACCGCACGGGTAGGGCTTGATCGAGTAGGCCACGTCCTCACCCAGCACGGCGAACGCCCGTTCATTGGCGATCTCAAACCCGTCGGGGTCCATGCGCTCCTCGACCCAGGACCACGCCTCGTCACCAGTCAAGCCCTGCTGGAGCGCGTCCGCCAGGAGCGCGATCTGAACGGTGTCGACGTACGCCTGGATGCGGGCGGCTGACTGAATGGGGGCGGCTTGTGGCCATCCGGTGCCATGGACGGCCAGGCCGAGCATCATGGCGTAGAGGCGCGGGACCTCGACGGACAGCGGCCTGACCTCGTAGACGTCGGCTTCTGGGAACAGCTCGTGCGCGTAGCGGCGGATGGTTCGGCGCGCGCGGGTTGCGGTCTCGTTGTCGGTGGTCATGGGATCCTCCAAGGCAGTTGGATGGGAAGGGTGGAGCCGTCGAGCAGGAGCAGCCGCCAGACGCCGTTCTGGTCGCGGTACGGGGTCTGCTCGGGGTCCCAGCCCGTGCGGAGCGCGAGGCCGAGGTCGTAGGCCGTGGCCGGGTTGTGCTCGACCCATCCGTGGTGACCAGTAACCCCCGAACCGCACAGCACCAGCAGGTTCGGCGGCTGGGCGAGCGCGTGGTCGCGGGAGCCGCCCATGCCGCGTGCCTTGCGGTGCTGCAGTGAGTAGCCGTGGACGCCGTCCAGGGGGCCGTGGCAGTACTCGCAGCGGAAGCCGGCACGGACCAGGCACAAGGAGCGGACCTCGGGACTAACGGTCGAGGGGGTCACAGGTGACCCCCGGGGATCGGTGTCGTCGTGTACGCGACGTGCAAGGCGCGATCGCTGGTGGCGCGGCTGTTCGGGGCGGTGATCTCGGGCCAGGCGAACACCTGGCCACGGGCCGTGACCCATCCGCGCTCGGCATGGAACAGGGAACCGAACCCGACGATCAGACTGCCGATGCCGGGCTCGTGCCGTGGGTCCACGGGCGAGAGCCGGCGGCCGAGTTGCACGCCGATGCGGATGTAGGAGCACGGTGAGCAGGTCGAGGGCGGGACGGCGCTGTCCACGAGCGGGCAGCCGGGCAGGTGAGCGGGCGTGGTGGCTGTCATGGGGTGCCGCCGTGCTGGGTCAGGGCGGCGCGGGCCCCGGCGATGCCGCGTTCGGCGGCGTCGTACTTGTCGGGCTGGTGGTGGCACGGATGCCCGTTCAGGTAGCCGGTGTCGTCGCACAGCGGGCAGTCGTCGATCGCCGTGCGGGCCGATGCGGCCCTGTCCGCGGTGCGTGTCCGGTGGGCGGGGTGGTCCCGGGTGGCTTCGAGCGCGGCCGTGCAGGCCTTGCACGGGTAGTAGGCGACCTCGTCCTGATGCGCGGCGCACCGGTCAGGGCGCGTGGATGGATCGGGGGCGCTCATGCGACACGCTGCCGGCGGAGAGGTTTCGTGTCGTCGACGTAGTCGATGTCGTGGCCCGCGGCCTTGGCGCGTTGGATGCGGCGGGCCAGGTTGAGCGGGTCGGCGCCGAGGCGGGTCGCGGCGAGGGTGATTCGGCCGCCGTGCTGGTCACGGGTGTGCTCGAACTCGAGGAGCATCTCGTCCCGGGTGATCGGCGTCGACGTGGCGAGGTGCGGTTGCGCGTCGCGGGTGTCGAGGTCGTCGTCATCCCACGCGAGCGGCGGGGCCCAGTTGTTCTGCTTGGCGATGGTGCGGGCGAGGGCGGACGGGCCGGGGGTCATGGCCAGGGCGTCGTACAGGCGGGATATTTCTATGGCGGTGCCGGAGCGGACCGTGGGGTGGCGTGCCTCGCGGATCGCGCGGAGCTGGGGGAACGTCTCGGTCGTGCGGGCGGCGAGGGCGGGCAGCGTCCATCCGATCGCGGCGAGCGCCTGGAGGCGGCGGCGTGAGCCGACGGCGGAGATGCGGTAGTTGGGGCCTGGGACGGGTGGGGTGCCGGGCTCGACGGCGAGGAGCCGCTGGGCGGTGGTGCGGGAGATGGACGGGCGGCGGAGGAACGTGTTCAGGGAGGTTTCCGGGGAGTAGCCGGCGGCGAGGACGATGGCCCGGTTCGACATGCCTGCGGCGTGGAGCCGGTCGATATGGCTACGGATGAGGTCGGTGGGGACGCGGTGGTGGACGCCGCGGGCTCGCTCGAGCCGGTACCGCTTCATGCGGCGGCGGTTCTCCTCGGGGGTGTAGGGCACGGCTCCTCCTGGGGTGGTTCGTAGTGCTCAGCGATGTAGTGGTCGTGAAGGCCTCGGCGGGCGGTCAGGCGGTCGCTGGCGGGCTCCTGCCGGTCGCACAGGGAGCACCTCCACCACGCCACCTAGGCGCCGGTGTCGGACTCGTCGAGTACTCCGCCGAGCGCGTAGCGGATCTCGGCCCGGGCGAGCTCCTCGCCGATGCCGATGCCCAAGTCGATGAGTTGCGTGCACAGCGCCTCGAGCGGTTCGACGATGCGGGGCATGCTCGGTGACGTGATCGCCAGCCGGTACAGGGGCTCGTCGTTCTCGTCAGGAGCCTCGTCGGGCGTGGCCTCGTCGGGGTGGGCGGTGTCGTAGGCGTCGCGGACGCGGTTGGGGACGGTGCCGCGGGCTGGACAGTGCATGCCTTGCTCGGCTGCCCAGGTGCGGATCTCGGCGTTGGTGGCCATGGCGGTCCTCTCAGGTGGTGGTGTCGTCGTCGGGCGCGGCGGCGGTCTTCTTCTTCGCTGGGGTCTTGCGGGCCGGCTTCGGCTTCGCGTAGTTGCCGGATGCGAGCTCGGCCTCCTCGGGGGTGGGCTGGTAGTCGAGGTGCTCGACGAGCCAGCGCACCAGGCGAGGGCCGCTGCTGTCCTTGTCCCACCATGAGTAGCCGTAGTCGTAGTCCTCGAGCAGGCCGAGGTCGCAGGCGAGAACGATGACGAGCGCCTGGGCGTCCGTCAGGGCGGTGGCATGGGGGGCGATCGCGTTCCGGTACTCCGCCGCCTGCCAGGAGTTGTGGACCGTGGCCCGCGCCATCGCCGCCAACGGTCCGGGCAGGACGACGGTCTGCCCGGCGAGCTCGACGAGGCGTGCAGTGACCCAGGGGACCCGGACCTCGGCGGCGATCGTCGCGGCCTTGCCCAGCGCCTCGGTGCGTGGATGGCGGGCCTTCCAGTCACTGTCGGACGCCCGGTTCGACGGTTCCGGCTTGGTGGGCTTCTCCGGGATGGGTTCGCCGGCGGCCTTCGCGGCCGCGACCGCAGCCCGGTAGTCCTGCTGGGCCTTGCGGCGCTCCTCCCGCTGGCGGGCCTTCTCCGCGCGGCGCTTCTGCTCGTCCCGCCACGACGCGTCCGTGGCCTTCCACGCGAACGACGTGGAGCCGGTGAACTTCTCCAGCCAGTCGCGGCGCTCCGCGTCCTTGATCCCCGCCAGGGTGATCGCGTGCTCGATCGGGATCTGCCCCTCCCACACCCGGTCATGGGTCGGCTCGGGCAGCACGAACAGGCTCACCCGGTCCGAGACGTGCGCGGCCTTGCGGCCCGTCGCCTTCGCGATCTGCGCCGGCGTCAGGCCGGCGAGGTGGAGCTGCTCGAACGCGACCGCTTCCTCCCGCTCGGTCAGGCCGTCACGCTGCAGGTTCGCGACGAGCTGCAGGGTGATGCGGCTGGCGTCGGTCTCGGGCGTGGCGCGGACGACGCACGGGACCGTGGCGAGCTTGGCCTTCTTCGCGGCGGCGTAGCGGCGGTGACCGTCGAGGATGATGTAGCCGGTGCCGTTCGCGGTGACGACGAGGGGTTCGATGATGCCGACCTCGGCGATGGATGCGGCGAGGCCGGCGATGTCGCGGTTCGCGTCGCGGACATTCGTCCCGGCCCGCAGATCCGACAGTGGCAGCTCTCGGTACTCGGTGGCGGTCATGGTGTGCTCCTGGGTGGTCATCGGCGGACGGGAGGGTGGGGGATGAAGGGGGCGATCCCGACGGTCGTGTGCTCGTCGGTGAGGAGGACGCGGCGTGACGTCGAGCCGCCGGTCACGGTGATGTCGCCGGGCAGGAGCTGGGCCGCGGCTTCCAGCGCGTCGAGGGGCAGGCTCGGGGACCAGCGGCCTTCCACTGATGCGTCCTCGAACCGGGTCCCGGTGGCGAGGTAGGCGACGACACCGTCATCGAGGAGGGCCGGGCTGCCGGCGCGGGCGCCGAACGCGGCATAGTGGCGTGACAGTTGAGGCTGCGCCGCGCGGATCGCGTCGATCGCCGGCTCGAGTGCGCCCCGGCTGAGCAGCATCGCCCAGGTGTCGCGATCGCCGTGACCAGTGAGCAGACCGGTCAGGTCCGGGTACTGGCCAGCAGGGACCTCTCTGCTGATCACGATCTGGATGCCTGACGTGACAGCGATGAGCTGCAGCGCCGGTGCGACGCCGCGGGGTCGCTCGATCCGCGCAGCCGCCACGCTGAGGCGGCCGATCGTGTGCCGGTCGTGAACGGCGGCCAGCGTGTCGACGACGTCGAGAGGGATGAGGACGTCGACCGGGTTCGGAGTGGCCAGCGACGTCACCGACCGGGCCGCCCTGTCACGGCGGGCGGCGTCCGCGACGAGGAGGCCGTCGATCGTATGCCAGCGGACGTTGTTCAGGACGGGCAGCGTCTCGTAGTAGTCGCCCTGGGCGATCGCGGCGACGGCGAGCAGCTGGCGGATAGTGTGGGGGTCGTCGAGGCGGAGCAGCGGGCTCTTGTCGGCCTGCCAGTTGGATCCTTCGCCGGCGTCGAGGCGGGGAAGATGCCACTGCGCGTAGCCGGGGTCGGTGACGCGCATGTGGTCGCCCGCAGGTTCGAGCTCTAGTGTCGACCGGCCGCGGGCGGCGGCGTGAGCGACGATGCTGCTGAACGCCTCCCCGTCGACGGCAACGCCCAGACGGAAATCCGTCACGGCGATCGGGAGGTACACGTCCACGCTGATGTCGAGGTCGGACCACTGCACCGCGTGGTCGTGGACGGTCACGCGTGGAGGGAACGCCAGCTCCATTGACGACCAGAAGGAATCGAGGACCTCCATCGCGGCCGCGAGAGGACCGACCGGGAGTAGACGGGCCGTCATGACACGCCCACCAGGTGGCGGCGCCTCGCCTCCGTGCGGGCGGTCGCGATGGCGGGGGCGGGATCATGGAGCTGGCCGCGGAGCTCCTCCGCCGCGATCAGCAGGACATCGGCACGGGCCTGACAGCGAGCCAGGCGGGTCTCCGCGAGGCGGGCGCGGCGGCGAGCGCGGATCCACAGCACCAGGAACACGATCGCGGTGCCGATGAGGATCAGGTCGAGAGAGTTCACAAGCGGGTCCTTCCGGGCATGCCAAACAGGCGAGGCGTCGAATGAGCGGGTGGTCTGGGGGTGACCGGCCAGGCTTTCCCTCCACCGGCCGGCCACCCCCAGTTGCGCTGCCACTCCCGGGGTCGAGACGGGAGAGGCGCCACTGTCCTGCCAGCCAGGTGGCGGGGGAAGACACCCAGCCGGCAGGACGATCTAGGGAGAAGGCCCCCGCGACCGTGCAACCAGTCGCGCAGCACGAAGCGCCACCCGGTGCAGCTCCTCGTCCGACAGGCGAAGCCAGTACCGTGGCCCGGGACCGGCGGACAGGTGCATCGTCAGGGCCTCCCGCCATTCATCGAGGGCGCCGAGGAGACCGTCTTCCTTCGCAGGGTCGACGTCGAGACCAGGGACCGGTGGACGCTGCGCCTCACCCTCGGGTGTCCCCTCGCCGTCAAGGAGGAGTAGCCGGACACCGAGGAAGCGGCCGTCGGCCCGACCGGGCCGGATCGCCGCGTGCCTGAGCGTGGCCGGTACCCACACGTACACCGCCCCGCCATCGACCGTGACCTGCGAGATGTCGAGCGGGTCCACGCCAGCCGCCTCCGCAAGCGGTCGCAGCACATCCAGACTGACCGTCGGGGCGGTCACGACACACGCTCCGCAGCAAGACGTTGCACGTCAGACCGGGCAAGCAGATAGGAGCCGGTGCGGCCAGGCAACTTCCGCGTTGGGATGAGCTCTCCAGCTGCGATCTGACGGAGCACCGTCTTTCGATCGACGCCGATCAGAGCCGCTGCTTCGGCTACCGTGATCTCGATACTAGGATTTGGCTCGGTCTTGGGCACGGGCCCAAGTTAGGACCGTGCCCCTAAACGTGTCAAGTACATCGTCGGGGAATGTTGCGAAATCTGGGCCGGATGCCGTAACTTGGGCACATGACCGCAGACACCAGCAGGGGATCATTCCCCGAGATCACCGTGCATCATCGGCTGCGCATTGCTCGTGAGTGGGCCGAGATGGATCAGCGCGAACTCGCCTCAGTCACCGGTATCGCACGCAACACGATCAGCAACTACGAGCTCGGCACCACGGCGCGCGTCAAGCGCCCCTATGTTGCGCAGATCGCCCTCGCGACAGGCGTGCCATTGGAGTGGATCTTGACTGGCGACATGCCCCAGGCTCCGGACGGCGACGATGGGTGCGCCGCCAGGGACTCGAACCCCGAACCCGCTGGTTTAAGCGCAGCCCCGGTAATCCCGATCGGACGGAAGCAGGTGGCGTGATGAGCTGGAGCAGGGAGTCGCTGGGCGACGATCACGAGGGATGGTTCGCTGCCGTCTTGCCGGACGGGTTCGGAGTGGCCTATCAGGGCACGCGCATCGGGGTTCGGCTCACCGACGCTCTCGGCCGAACGCTGGCGGGCAGCGAGCTGGTGTGGCGCGAGGCGAGCGAGGTCATCGGCTGGGTCACGGTGTGCGAGTGCGGGTGGAGGGGCATGCCCGTTCGTCGGGCCTTCGATCCCATCGAGGCCATCACATCCCAGCGGCGGTTCGCCGCGGATGATTACGGGGATCCCGTGGACTGGATGAATCGGCCCGTCAACGTTGAGGAACAGCTCGGCCACCCGGAGTGGGCAGCGCACTGCGACTTCGTCGAGCGAGTCGGGGTAGGTGAGCCGAGCTCGCTCTAACGGCAGCGCTGTTCACGGTTGACGACTTGGCCACAATCGGTTGCCGAGCGGGCAGGTTAAGCGGAAGCGTGACGAGCCGATGCCCTGGCAGCGGGTCCGGGCCAAGCGCTCAGGGAGGCCCCATGGAACGGGGGAAACGAATCGTTGAGGAATGGCTCCGTTGGCTCGAGGCGGGCGACACGTCGCCGGGCACCGTGGTGCTGCGGCGATCGCAGCTGATCCGGCTCGCGGCACGGGTGCCGCTCCTAGATGCGGACGAAGACGATCTCGTCGCCTGGCTGGCCACCGTCGGGTGGAGCACGGAGACGCGACGTAGCGCGCGAGCCGCGGTGCGCGGCTTCTACCGATGGGCTCACCGCGCCGGCTACATCGACAGCGATCCGTCGCTCTGGCTGCGTCCGATCCGACCCGCATCGCCGAGGCCGCGACCGATCCCGGAGCCGGCCTTGGCTGAGGCGTTGCTGCGAGCCGATCGCGAGCGCACCCTCATGCTGCTGCTGGGTGCCTACGCGGGGCTTCGACGTGCAGAGATCGCGCGCGTGCACGGCACCGACGTCGAGGGGCCAACGCTGGTCGTGCGTGGGAAGGGCCGGAGGGTTCGTCGCGTCCCCATCCATGTCCGTCTCGAACCGCACCTCACGCACCTCGAGGGATGGGCCTTCCCCTCGCCGCGCCGCCCCGGTTTCCCGGTCGGCGAGACGTACATCCGCGATCGCCTGGGCGAGGTACTGCCTGAGCCGTGGACACCCCACTCGCTGCGGCACCGGTTCGCCACCCAGGCCTACCGCGTCGGGCGAGACCTCGTCGCCGTGCAAATGCTGCTGGGCCATGCCCGCATCGAGACGACCCGGCTCTACGTCGCGATCGAAGATGAAACCCTCGCCGACACCGTCAGAGCGGTAGCCTGACAGCGAGCAGCCGCATCCGGGGCGACGGGGAGACATCATGGGTCTGTTCCACAGAAGGCCGAAGACACCACCGATCGAGATCGCCGAGTGGATCATCATCGGGGAGGACGAGCAGTGGAATTTCGACATCGTCGGGGAGTCCAAGTACCAAGCCGCGATCGGTAAGGCCGTGGCGAAACACGGCAGCCGCGACGAGCGAGATGTCGGCCGGATGGTGCTCGCCGCTGGGGAGGCCGTCGTGCAGCCGGAGCCTGACAACCCTTTCGACCCCATGGCGGTGCGGGTGACGATCGACGGCCAGACGGTGGGCTATGTCCCCCGCGAGCAGGCGGAGAGGTTCGCCGAGGTCTGTCGCTACATGATCCACGAGGTGCACGGGAAGCCGCTGGCCAACGCTTTCGCGTGGCGTGCCAGCGTGGACGCGCGGGTCGGATGGCTTCCCGGTGCCCCCGATCTCGTGTACGGCGTCAAGTTGAGCCTGCCGGATGACTTCTGGGATTTGGACCAGTCGTGAAACGCGGCGTCGCCGCCTCGCGGTGCAGTGGCGGTGCGGGGCCTATGCCAGGGGGAGGAAGGACTTCATGAGCCAGTTGATCAGGCGGCGGGTGACGGGCGGCCAAATGGTGGTCCTGTCTCAGCGATCGGGGGTTGCCCCATGGCGATGACCGCCTGTCCCGAGTGTCACACACCCGTCTCGTCTGAGGCGATTCGCTGTCAGGCGTGTGGAGCGCCGGGGCCGCGTAAGCGCAAGGTGACGACCGTGATCCTCGGCCTCGTGGTGCTCGGCGTCTTGATTGTCGGTGGCATTGTGGCCACCCTGCAGGCCTTCAACGCCGGCGGCGCGTTGTCTGGCCAGTGACTCACCCACTCATGACGAAAGTGCCCCCGCACCCGGCCTTTGTGGGCCGGGTGCGGGGGCACTCGTGTGGGCAGCTCGCGTGGTTCAGGTGATTTCGAGGTCCCCGCAGTCGATGACAGGGGTCTCGGGGGCGCTGTCGATGCGGGCCCACACCTTTGTAGTAGCCGACGGCCAGGCCGGAGATGAGGACGCCGATCTTGCCCGCCGAGGGCGTCGGCTGCTGACCAGGTGGAGGGGCGGGTGCCGACGAGGGCGACGGCGACCTCGACTCCTGTGGTCACCTCTACGCCATCCACGGTGACGGTGATCGGCTGGAACTCGACGGTCTCACGGGGGTACCGGTTGCGGGTCATGTGGTTGCGTCCCATCTTCGTGCGGGCAGGGTGGCGGTGCTGCGGGGTCGGGCGAGGACACCGGCCTTCGGAACTGGGGCTGGCAGGTGGCCACGGGTGCCGCGTCCGGGAAGGACGGCTTCCCAGCGGCGGGCGTCGAGGCGGCCATCGACGGTGATGTCTGCCAGGAGCAGCGCGATGATAGCGGCCTGTCCGGCGGACGCGGCCAGTGCAGTGGCGGTGACCTGGTGCAGGCTGGTGGGCGCGGCGGTTCCGTTGCTGGTGGCTTGCGCGTCGGCGGCGATGACGCAGGTGAGGGTGATCACCGACGCGCCTGCGGTCACCGCAGCCCCGGACGCGGCAGCCGCCCACACGGCGTCGACCGGCGTGAGGGCGGCGCTGCCGGCAGATGTTGAGGTGCCGGCAGCGGTCAGTGGCTGGGCGTCGGCGGGAATGAGCGCGGCCGCACCGATCGAGGTCGAGTCCCCGGTCGAGGTGACGGCGTGCAGGCGGGTGGCGTCGGCGGTTCCGGTGCTGGTTGCTGTCCCGTCGGCGGTCAGGCTGAGGGTGCCGGTCATGGTGGCGGCGGCGGAGCCGGCCGAAGTCGAGGCGCCTGCTCCGATCGCCGAGTGGGTGATGGTGGCGGCGGCGGTTCCCGTGGACGTCGCGTCGCCGCTGGCCGATAGGTCCCAGACGGCATCATCCATAGCGATGCCGGCAGACCCGGCACTCAGGGAGGTCGCCCCGGCGATCGCTGTGTGAGTCTGGGAGATCGTGGCGTCGCCAGTCGAACCAGCCGCTCCGGTGGCAGCGGCAGCCCAGACCGCGTCGTCGACGGTCAGGCCGGCTGCGCCACCGGATGTGGACTGGCCACTGGCAGTGAGCTCCCATGCGGCGTCGAGCGTGGTGACGTCAGCGGACCCGGCCGAGGCGCTGGACCCGGCGCTCGATGCGGCGAGGGCCCACGTGATCGCAGCGGTGCCGGTGGAGGCGGAGCTGCCCGCCGCTGTCGCGAGCCACAGGGCCTCGACCATGGTGGCGGCGGCGCTTCCCGCGGATGCGGCGGAGCCGGTCGCGGTGAGGGTCCAGAGGGCGTCGATCTGCGTCAGGACGGCTGTGCCGGCCGACGCTGACGCCCCGGTCGTGGCGACCTGCCCGGTGGCCGTGAGTGCGGCGGTGCCGGTCGAGGCGCTGACGCCCGCACTGGATGCGACCCAGGCGGCGTCGACCTGGGTGAGCGCCGCCGTGCCGGTCGAGGCGCTTGACCCTGCCGCGGCAGCAGTAAGGGACTGCCTGAGTGCGGCCGCACCGGTCGAGGCGGAGCCACCATTGGCGGTGACTCGACTCGTGGCGATGACAGCAGCTGACCCGGCCGACGTGGATGCGCCGGACGTGGCGGCGGCCCAGACGGCGTCCACCTGAGTGACGGCCGCGGCACCCGTGGAACCGCTGGTGCCGGTGGCCGTGGCGGCCAGCAGGGCGCGGATCGCCGCGACGCCGCTGGAGTTGCTGGTGCCGCTGCAGGCAGCCGGAAGGGCGGTGGCCGGCGTGTAGGCAGCGAGGTCGGAGTAGGTGGGGATGCCGCTGGTCAGGGTCGACATGGCGCCATAGGTCGCGAACGTGGCGGCTAGGCGGCCGTACGTCCACGCGAGCTCAGCGGCGCCGCTGGCTGCCGACGTGGACGTGCCGGAAGCGGAGACCAGGAACAGGCCGCCGAGCACGGCGCTGCCGGTCGAGGTTGAGGCTCCGGTCGTGGTGACCTGCGCGGCGGCGCGGACGGCAGCAGTACCCGTGGACGCTGATGCTCCGGTGGCTGAGACTCGCCCGACGGAAGTCAGCACGGCGCTGCCGGTCGAGGTTGAGGGGCCCGAGCTGGAGGCGGAGTGGGTGACGCCGGCACTGTAGGTGGCGGCCCAGGTGATCGCGTCGACCTGGACCGAGGCACGGGAGGAGGGGGAACCGCCCACGGCGGAGCAGGCGATCTCGATCTCGATGTCAGGGCTGCCCGTGTTCGCCGGGGTGAACGTGAGGGCGACGTCCTGGCTGGTGGCCGAGGTGATCGACTGGCCGCTGACGAGGGTGGCGATCGCGACACCGTTCTCGTACTGGGTGACGGTGATCGTCGGGGTGCCGCTGCCAGTCGCCTTGCGGCAGCGGACGGTCACGGGACTGGCTCCCGGTCGTCGTCCCGTCCAGCGCGCCCATCTGCCAGCGGGACGTCCACGACGTGTTGCCGCTGTCCGTCGTCCATGTGCCGTCCGGCGCCCCGAGGGCGTTGTTCGGGCTGGTGCACGACCCCGTGAGGTGGGAGGTGGCGTACAGCGTGGTGGTCGCCATGCGCCGCCTCCCTCACGACGGTCCAGTGGCGCACTCGTGGCGCCGGTGTCAGGTCGAGTGAGCGGGGCTAGTCGACCGTGATCTTGAACGCCCCGGCAGCGATCTGCACGGAGTCGTTCGTCCCTGGGGTGCGTGAGGTGTCGAGCGTCCAGATCTGCTCGATCGTGCCCGTCGTGCCGGAAGCGGAGGTGACCAGAGCGGCGTGGGTGATGGTGGCGCCGGTACCGGCGGTGAACGGGCCGCGTGTGTAGCTGCGCACTGTTGGAGGCCTCCATCACGCTGGACCCGTTCAGGGCAGGGGTCGAGAAGGCCGCGGCCTGCCGCGCGTAGCCGGTGGGCGCCGTACTCGGTCATGGTGGCCGGGGTCGTGGTGTCGGAGGGCGCCGCGGTCAGCAGGGCGATGTACTTCGTTGCCGCGGTGACGGTGGCGCGCCCGGTGACGGCGTCCAGGGCCTTGGCGGATCCAGCGTCCGAGAACTCTCCAGCCATTGTCGTGCTCCTTCGCGATGAGTGAATGAGTGAACGTGCGGGTGCCTAGTGGCGTGAACGGGGTGGAGTCACGCCCGGCCGTCGACGTGGTCGTGGACGTAGGCGCGGATCGTCTGCTCGCCGCGGGAGCGGTCCTTGCGGTACTTCTGCGCGATGCGGATCACGGCCCGCCACCAGGCGAGGTCCTGGCGGGTGTCGACCTTCCGGGTCGGCGCCCAGGTGCGGTGCAGGATGACGCGGCCGACCCGGAACGAGCGGGGACCGAGGCGCATGACGTCGAGCAGCGCCGCGCACAGGTACGCGACGGAGATGACCTGGTCGATGGTCATGCCGCCGGGCTTCCCATTGATCCGCGGAGACGTGCCGAGGGATTCGATCTCGATGCCGTAGGTGCGGGAGTTCCCCCGATCCCTGCCGATGGTCAGGGCCTTGGTGATCCGCCACGGGCCGCCCTTGCCGGCGTGGTACGCGCCGCTCGTCGACAGGACATGCACGGTCCCGTCACGGCCGACGAGGAAGTGGCAGTTCCGGTACGGCGGGTAGGACCCGCGCATGCAGAAGGCGAGCGAGTCGGTGCCGGCGGTGTGGTGCAGGACGATGCCCTGCATGTCGTTCGCCCCGTGGTACGGGTCGATCCGTGGAGAGTCCCAGCCGGCCTCGAGGACGACCGGGACCCGCCATTTCGCCTTGAGGTGCCGGGCGAGCCGCTTGGGGGTGACGATCATTCGTGGCCCCCGTCCTGCCACTGCAGCTCATCAGTAACGGCGGCCGGCAGGTTGCCCAGGGAGATCGTGGTGCCGGTGACCGAGAGGACCGCCGCCAGGACGGGAAGTGCCAAGCCGACCGTGGCGGCGTCCAGGACCCCGAACAGCACGAGGAGGGCGGACGCGGCCGCACCGATCGAGTACACCCACCATCGCCAGGCAGCGGACGCGTTCGCCGCTCCGAGGACGCCAGCCGTGAGGCCGAGGACCGCCTGGGCGAGGAACAGCCACACGGAGATCGCGTCACCGGTGATGATCCCGAGCGCGGCGAGCAAAGGCGCCGCCACGCGGACGACCTGGTAGATCCGCTTGCGATGGTCGACGACCGCGAACCACGCGATCAGGACGGCGATGAGACGGGGCATGACGAAACCTCCGGGTGAGGGACTGGCGGCGTGCATGGGGTCACGGTCACGTCGGTGGGGTGACCGCGGGTGGAAGCGGCAGGTGTCGAGTCAGACGCGGGCGACTATCGAGATCACGGCGACCGCGACGGCGAGTGCGGCGACGATGACAACGGCGATCGCGACGGCGTTGGGCTTCGGGGCCTTGTCGGCCTTCAAGGCCGCGATCTCAGCCTCGGCCTTGCCAATTCGCTCGCCCTGGGAGTGGATCGAGTCGGAGTGGGAGTTCAGGCGCTCGTCGTGCTTGGACAGGAGGGCCGCCATGTTGTCGTGGTTGCCCGTGACGGAGTCCATCTTCTTGTCCAGCTGCTGCAGCAGCTGGTACATGTCAGAGAGGGTCACCCGGACGGCGGGCTCTGGCGACTCGCTCACGCTCGCTCCTCGCGTTCCGTGTGTGGGGAGTGGCTGCAGGTTGGT
>WGLY01000040.1 GCA_016125335.1 Frankiales bacterium | reverse complement strand
TCGTGCCAGACTCGAGCTGTGACCTGGGCTGAGTTGTTGGACGAGATCGAACACCGCCCCGGCATGTACACCGGCAGGCCCACCTACGAGCGGACAGTCTTCCTCGTTCAGGGGTTCGACCTGGCCGAGGGCCGCAATCGGATTGCTGTCCTCCAGGAGCGGGTGCGGAGGCAGTACGACTCAGGGCCGATTGCCTGGCCGTGGGTGCTTCTGCGCCAGGTCATTGGCGGCGAGTCGAGTGCCGATCTTGGACCGCTCACGCCGGAGCAGGACGCGGCCGCCATCGCCTTCTTGGTAGGCAACCTCCGCGGTCTCGACTCCGTCGAGGAGTGACCTAGCCCGAGCAGATGTGCCGTTCTGCATCGCATCGGGCGGCACAATCAGTGGCGTGATGCAGTGGTTCACCCGTGAATGGCGCGACGGCGCTCTGTCCGACGAAGAATGGCAGCAACGTCTCGACGACTACGCCCTCCACGCCCCGGCGCTTCGATCCGACCTGCCCGTCGATCAGACATGGCTGCTCGACCTAGACCTTCACGATGGACAGGTCCAGTCATGGCAACAGCGCGACGGCCAGTTCTCCTGGGTGCTGCTCACCGGTGACTTTCAGCGCGGCTATCGACTCACCTCGCTGCACTACCTCGACGCGCGCTTGATCGGCGCGGATAAGGAGGATCTCAACGAGCTCCTACTCGGTCCCCGGTCCGAGCTGTTGTACGACGAGGTCAGTCAGGTCGGGGAACTGTTGGAGCACCGGTTCCTGTTCGACCCGAGTGGCGAGTTCGGTGTCAGGTTCCGTCGTGCCTCGGTGAGCCACGCGCCGGCAGATTCGACGCTGCGGCGATAGCGCCCAAAAGTGCCGTTCTCGTTCGGTTCGACGAGTGACACGTCGTGGATGATGCAGACGTGAGAGCCGACGAGTTCCTGGTCTGCTACGACTACGGCATGGGCGGCTTGTGGGCCGTGCTGATCGCGCCGTCGGAGGATGCGATCAAGTCCAAGTACCCAGAACTCTCTATCGCCAGCTCCCAACCGGCCTGGATGACGGACGACCGGATGGCGCGCCTTCGTTCCGAGCCGCTGTGGCTGGACGACGATCCGCCGACCGGCATTCTGGTGGCTCTGCTTGCCGACCGCGACCGAGCCTAAGTGCCGTTCTAACTCGGATTCCAGTCCCAATGGCGGTGAGTCTGGGAGCATGCCGGTGTGCTGGAGCGCGAAGCAAGGGCCGAGCTTCTGGTCGCGGCCGTGGGACTGACGCTCGACGAGCGCGCCCCAGACTGCCTGTCCCGAGCGACCCTGGCCGTGTCGGAAGAGACCCGCATCTTGGTCGAGTGGCACACCGACGGGGTTCATGGGCCAAGCGACCTCCCCGGGGTGTGGATTGAAGCCGAGTCGGCGCTGGCGGACCCCCGGGGAGTCGAGACGTTGGCCTCGGAACTTGTTGAGGTTGAGGTCGGGCGACACTTGGCCGAGGACCATCACCGGCGAGAATAGGTGCCGATCGCGCTCGGGTTGGAACTGACTCGGTGGAGATGCCGTCTAACGTGCGTATCCGATCTGGCGACGCGCGTGGGGGCGATGTGAGATTCGTCGGTGGTGCTCTCCTACTGCTGATCGCCGTCGCCGGCTGCGGATCGACGACGGACCCGATCGCGTCAGGCTCCCCGTCGACGGATGCTGCTGTGCGCGTGATTCATGGCTTCGACCTCTACACCCACTGCGGGATCAGGGAAGCCAAGATCGGCAGTGACTTCTATGCCGCGTCCGCCGTCCTCGACGACGGGAACGGGAACCCGCCGACGGGTTGGGGGAACCCGTATCAGGTGGGGAGCATGACGGTGTACGCCGACGGCACCGCGCACTTCTCAGCACCCGGTGGGCTCGAGGCCGACTTCCACCTACGACCGGGTGCCACGACCTGGGCGATGATCTGCTCGTGACCCAGGCCGGTCAGGCGTGCTGAGGTCGCGGCCGTGCACCCCTGGCAGAGTCGTCGACGCCCGTTCCCAAGATCGATCGGGCGCGGCTGGTCACTGCACCTTGAGGGTGAAGTGGGCGCGGCGGAACCCGTCCGACGACCCCCCGTGCGTCAGCACGTATCCGTGACGTCGGTAGTAGCCGATGTTCTCGGTCATCGCCACGTTCGTGTAGAGCCGCACCTCGGGCAGCGCCAGCTCGCGCGCGCGGTCCTCGGCCTTCGCGAGCAGCAGCGAGCTGACTCCCCGACCCTGCCGATCCGGTCGGACGGCGACGTTGTCGAGCAGGAGATGGTCACGGCCGGGCCGCAGCACGAGGAGGCCGACGAGACCCGAGTCGTCCTCGGCGACCCAGGACTCCGAGTCGCCGACGACGGCGCCGTAGTCGGCCTCCATCGGCGCCGGTGGCCGGCCGATCCGCTCGACGTAGATCGCGTACGCATCGCGTGCGAGCGCCGCCATCGTGGGCGCATCCGCAGCCCCCACGCGGCGCAGCGTCGTCATGCCGGTGAGGGTAGAGGCGCGACGCGCACGCCTGCGGCCGGGGACGGACGGCGGCCGAGGCTCAGACTCCCGGGTCGGGCGAGTCCAGGACGTTGGCGGCGAGCCGGTCGGGCAGCCCGCGGGCCACGGCCGCGGCGGCGCTGCTCTCGGGCTTGCGCTCGGCCTGGTCGCGGATGCAGGCGGTGAACTCCTCGGCGAGGGTCAGCCGAGGCAGCGCGGCCACGACGTCGCGGCGCAGCGCGGCGTCCCACCAGCCCGGGTTGCGCCCGGAGATGTCCAGGCCGGTGGCGATCTCCAGCAGGAACCCCTCGGGATCGGCCTCGACGTCGACGGAGTCCCACATGTGCCGCACGACGACCTCGGCCACCCGGCGCCGCCGGTCGATCGGCCACCCGGCCCCGGCGGCGAACACCCAGGCCGCGTGCCCGCCCGCCTCCTCGAACGGGACGGAGACGTTGTCGAACTCGCGGACCAGCCCGATGTCGTGGAGCATCGCGGCGACGTAGAGCAGCTCGGCGTCGTAGGCGATGCCGTGGCCCTCGGCGTACGCCGCGGCCCACACGTACGACCGGCGGCAGTGGTTGACCAGCGCCGGCGACCCATACGCGATGCAGGCCTCCAGCGCGGTCGCGGTCGCCAGGGTCCGGGGGTGCGGGACGTCGCTGAGCAGCATGGACGGAGTCTGCCGTGCGCGGGGCGCGTGCGCGCCGGAGACCTCGACGCCGGGTGCATCCAGGGACGGCCCCGTGGCCGAAGAGCCGGTGTGAGCACCCTGGACCTCGCGCCGAAGGCGCCCGCCCGCACCTGGCGGACTCCTCCCGAGGTGCCGACCCAGGCCGGCTCCCCTACCGTCGTCGGCATGCCGGTGGAGGTCCCGTTGCTCTGCGACACCGACGTGGGCCTGGGATTCCGTGCGGGCGACGAGACCTGCCGCGCCGAGGCCTACAAGCGCTGGGGCGCGCTGGTGCACACGGTCGCCCTGCGCTCGCTGGGCGACCGTGGCGACGCCGAGGACGTCACGCAGCAGGTGTTCGTGGCGGCCTGGCGCGGCCGGGAGCGGTTCGACCCCTCCGGCGGCTCGCTCGCGGCCTGGCTGCTGGGCATCACCCGGCACAAGGTCGCCGACGTGTGGGCCCGGCGCGAGCGCGAACGCCGCGCGGTCGAGGCCGCGGCCGGTACCGCCGACCGGCCCACGTCGCCGGAGGCCGTGGACTCCGTCGTCGACCGCGTCCTGCTCTCCGACGAGCTGAGCCGGTTGGGCCAGCCGCAGCGACGTATCCTCGAGCTCGCGTTCTTCGACGACCTCACGCACTCCCAGATCGCCACGACTCTCGGCCTGCCGTTGGGGACGGTGAAGAGCCACATCCGGCGATCCCTGGAACGGCTGCGAGCACGGTTGGAGGTGGACGGTGGAGCGGCACTGCGACCCTGAGCTGCTGGCGCTGCGCGCCCTCGGCGAACCGGTCGACGCCGACGCCGCCGACCACCTCGCCACCTGCCCCCGGTGCGCGGCCGAGCTGGCCTCGTTCACCGCGATCGTGCGCACCGGTCGCGACCTCGACACCGCCGAGCGGGTCGCCGGCGACGACGTCGACGGCCAGGGCGGCCGGGTGCTCGTGGAGCCCGGCCCGGAGGTCTGGTCGCGCATCACGGCCGAGCTCGCGGGCGACACCACCGCCCCGACGGGCCTGACGCCGGCGCCTCCGTCGACGGAGAGCGCGACCGCCCCCGCGCCCGTGGCCGACGAGCTCGCCGCGGCGCGCGCGCGGCGTCGCAGGCCGCCGCGCTGGCTCGCGGTCGCCGCGGCCGCGGTGGCCGGTGTCGCCGTGGGTGTCGCGGGCACCGCGATCACGATGCGCGCGCCGGCACCAGCGCCGCAGGCCGAGCAGGTGATCGGGCGCGCGGTCCTGAGCCCGCTGCCCGGTCAGACCGGGTCCGGCACGGCCGTGATGACCTCGGTGCAGGGCACGCGGCACCTCGTGCTCGACCTGCACGGCCTCTCCGCCGGCTCGGGCTACCTCGAGGTCTGGCTCATGGACCCGAGCACCGGCGGGCTGGTCGGGCTCGGCACGCTCACCGGCGAGTCCGGCGACTACGTCGTGCCGGCCGGGCTGGACCTGTCGACCTACCCCGCGGTCGACGTGAGCCGGGAGCCCTTCGACGGCAACCCGGCGCACGCGCACGACAGCGTCGTGCGCGGCACGATGAGCGCCTGAGCGCGCGAACCGCGCCCCGTCGTCGGGCATTGACGAGAACTCCTCCCGTTCCGGTGCATCCGTCCGGCGTCCCCCTGCGGAAGTAGAGGTGAGTGGCGGCCCTCGCCACTGCCCCCGCGGGGGACCCGAGAGGAGAGACCGACGTGCGACCCTTCCTGCGCACCGTGGCCGTGGCCGTCGCAGCAGGCCTCGCGACCGCCGGCCTGTTCGCCGCTCCGGCGAACGCCGCCAGCGACGCGACCGTGACCGTCGTGCACGGCGTGGCCCTGCCCGCCGCCGCCGACGTGTCCGTCTGGGCCGGCGACACGAAGCTCATCGCGGACCTGAAGTACAAGGACGTCAAGACCCTCACGGTGCCCGCGGGCACCTACGACCTGTACGTCACCCCGGTCGGGGCCACCGACACCAGCGGTGCGCTCATCACGGCCAAGGGCGTGGCGGTGCCGGCCGGCGCCAACGCCACCGTCGTCGCGAACGAGGTCGGCGGCACGCCCAACCTCAAGGTCTTCGTCAACAGCACCAAGGCGACGGCCGCCGGCATGGCCCGGGTGACCGCGCGGCACACCGCGGACGCTCCCACCGTCGACGTCCTGGTCAACGGCCAGAAGGCCTTCGGCAACCTCAAGCCCGGCGCGGAGCAGAGCGCCGAGGTGCCTGCGGGCACGTACGACGTCGCGGTCCAGGCCGGCGGCTCGGACGTCCCGGGCCTGTCCGCCAGCGGCCTCGCCCTGAAGGCCGGCACGTCGTACTACGCCTACGCCGTGGGCGACGCGGACAACGGCTACTCCCTGGTGCTCCAGACGATCGACGTGGGCACCGGCACCACCATGCCGGGCTCGGTCCCGGCGGGCGACGGCAGCAGCCAGTCGACCCCGTGGGGCGCTCTGGCCCTCGGTGTCGGCGGCCTCGCCCTCGTGGCGGCCTTCTCCCGGCGCCTGGTGCGCGCTCGCGGCTGATGGACGACGCCGCGCCGACCACTGCACGGCGCACGGTCGCGCGCCGGTGGCGGGACCTCCTCGGTCTCGCCACCGGCGCCGCCCTCGTGGGCGCCGGCGCGTGGCTGTGGGCCGCTCCCTCCGGCGACCTCGCCGCGAGCGTCGGCTCCGTGCCCGAGACCACCCCGGTCGCCAGCGCACCCGCGCCGACCGCGACGCCACGGACGTCGCAGGCGCTCGGCACGTCCCGTCCTCCCGTGGCGGTCGCCGACCCGGCGTCGGTGCCGATCCTGCGACCCCCGACTCCCGCCTTCGCGCCGACCCGGCTGGACATCCCGGCCATCGGCATCGCCAGCCGCGTGGTGCCTGTGACCGTCAGCCCCGACGGCGAGATCGGCATCCCGGACGACCCGGCGGTGCTGGGCTGGTGGCGCGGCGGCGGACGGCCCGCCAGCGGCGTCGGCAGCGTCGTGGTGGTGGGGCACGTCGACAGCGCGACGTACGGGACCGGGCCGCTCTACCGGGCGGTCGGCCTCCGGGTGGGTGACCGGGCGACGCTGCGAGGGCCGGACGGCACCACGCGGACCTACCGGCTCGCGGCGCTCCGCACGTACCTCAAGCAGACCCTTCCCGCCGACCAGATCTTCAGCCAGGACGTGCCCGAACGGCTCGTCGTCGTCACCTGCGGCGGGCAGTACCACCGGGGTGCCGGCGGCTGGGACAGCAACGTGGTGGCCTACTTCACCCCCGTGCGCGGCTGAGCCCCCCGCGTCAGGGGGACGGCGGCCCGAAGCGGTTCGCGGTGTCGTTGCCGGGCAGCAGGCAGAGCAGGAACACCACCACGGCCACGAGCGGCACGAGCAGCAGCACGGCCCACCAGCCGGTGCGGTCGCTGTCGTGCAGGCGCCGCACGGTGACCGCCACGGAGGGCACGAGGAGCACCAGCGACTCGACGAGCAGCACCAGCGCGATGCCGAGCAGGATCGCGCCGAGGGCCGTGGCCTGCTCGCCGCTGGAGGCCGCACCCACTCCGGCGAAGCACAGGTAGGTGAGCCCCCACACGATCACGACGAACAGCGCCCACCACCAGTACTCCGCCCACGACGCGCGGCCCTTGCCGCTGCTGAACTGCCGCAGGCAGCTCACCACCGCGCCGAGGAACGTGATGCGTCCGCTGGGCCCGACGCCGGATGCGCTCGCCACGGCTCACACCCCCATCAGGGCCCGCAGGTGGCGGGGCGGCGGCGAGCCGTGCGCGAGCAGGGCGTCGTGCAGCTGCCGGTCGGTCCACGACGGGAAGGCCGCCCGGGCCTCGGCCACGGCGTCGCGGATCCCGAGGTAGCCGACGTAGTAGGTGGACAGCTGCGTGGAGGTCAGCAGCGCGCGACGCCACTTGCCGTACGCCTCGCCCTCCTCCTGGTGGCCGCGCACCTGCATGAGGCGCATGCCCTCCTCCTCCGTCATGCCACGGGCGTGGACCCGGACGTCGAGGACGGCGTTGATCGTCATGCGCAGCTGCATCTTCAGCTGCTGGAGGCGGATCGCGAGCGCGGCCCGCTGGGGGTCGGCGGCGCCGGGGGGCGCGTAGCCGCGGTCGGCCATGAGCTCCTCGGCGTACACCGCCCATCCCTCGGCGAACGGCCCGCTCTGCAGCGCCGTGCGCACCCGGGTGGGCGAGGAGGGCCGCCGGCTGTGGCCGAGCTGGAGCACGTGGCCCGGCATCGCCTCGTGCACGGCCAGGTTGTGCAGCATCGAGGCGTTGTACTCGCGGTAGAAGGACGCCACGCGCTCGGCGTCCCAGTCCGACGGGGTGGGCGAGACGGCGAAGAACGTCGGCAGGTCGACGGTCTCGAGCGGGCCGGGCGCGTCGCAGTAGGCGACGGCGACCCCCCGGTGGATCTCGGGCATCTCGATGATCTCGACCGGGTCGTCGTGCACCGTCACGAGCTCGTGGTCGACGACGAACGCGCGGGTGGCGTCGTACGCCGCGCGGCAGAGCCCGAGCACGGTGGAGTCGTCGACCGGCCCCTCGTCGGCCACGGCGGCCAGGGCGCGGCGCACCACCGGGCCGGCGTCGTCCGGCGGCGGGACCTCGACCCCGAGGTACTCCGCCGCCGCACGGGCGATCTCCCCCTCGAGCCGGGCGAGGTCGGACTCCGCGCGGTGCAGCACGTCGTCGGGGTTCAGATCGGCGTCGAGGGTCGCCCAGAGCTTCGCGGCGTACTTCTCCTCGCCGAGCCGGGGGTCCCCGTGGGCGTAGCCGGACTCGAGCCGGTCGCGCAGCCAGCCGATGTGCGCCTCGATCGCGCCGACCGCCGCGGGGAGCACGGCGTCCACCGCGGCGCGCGCCGAGGGCGCCTGCTCCAGCGCCTCGGCGAGCGTGGCGCCGAGCATCGCCTGCGTGCCGCCGAACTGCCCGATGGCCGTCTCCACGTGGATGCGCGGCATCCCGGACAGCGACTCGCGCGCCACGGCGAGCGCCTCGGGCACCGCGGCGAGGCGGCCGGCCACCGAGGCCAGCCGCTCCTCGAGCGGGGCGAAGTCGCGGGCCAGCAGCAGGTGGATCGCGGTGCCGGGGTTGGCCACCAGCGGGTTCCAGGTGTGCTCGACGAGGGTGTCGAGCTCGAGCCGGTCGCCCACCAGGCGGGAGCGCAGGATCTCCAGGTCCACGGCCGACCCGGTGCCCAGGGCGAGGTCGTCCACCTGGTCGAGCGCCGCCATCGCGTGCTCGACCGTGCGACGGGACTCGTCGATGCCCTCGAGGCTGAGGTCCGGCAGCCGGTCGTCGAACCGGTGGTCGCCCAGCCACGTGGCGGACACCGGGTCGCGCGCGAGCAGGCTGTCGAGGATGCGGTCGGTGAGCGCGGCGAAGGTCTGCTCGGCCTCGTGCTCGGGCACGGACGGGTACTCGGTCACGCCGCGACGCTACCCGTCGCGCCCCGGGCGCACTCCCCCGGCGACTATGCCGCGACGTTGCGTGTCGCCACGGCGTACACGAGCGTGCCGATCCCGAGCAGCACGAGGACGACGAGCGCCGCTGCGAGCGACAGCCGCACCCACCGGGGCGGCCAGCGCCGCGAGCGCAGCACGAACAGCGCCAGCACCATGAGCACGGCGGAGACGACGTAGAGCACCACGGCGACGACCCGGCTCAGGCCGGTGAGGTAGAGCAGCACCCCGGCCATGAGCACGCCGAGCGCCGTCACGAGCACCCGTCTGCCGTCGACCTCCGTCTCCACGCCGCCCACGCTAGGTGGGCAGGGCGCCGGAAGTGATCATCGGTTCGGCTGGTTCGACGCGCCGGTGCCGGTCGACCACTGCGCGTGACCGGCGTCAGGCGTCGAGCCCCTCGGCCGCGCGCACGGCCGCGCGCCGGCGGCGGACCGCCTCGCGCAGCGCCTGCTCCGCGTCGACGCCGGACGCCGAGAGCCGCTCCACGAGCGCGAGCAGCAGGTCGCCCTCGTGCCCGGCCGTCGCGTCGAGCGCCGACGCGGCGGCGGCGGTGACGTCCTGGGGCAGCGGCTCGACGTCCGCGACGTCGCGCGAGCGGCGCAGCAGCTTGGCGGCGAGCACCAGCGCGGGCAGCGCGGCGGGGATCCCGTCGGTGACGGAGTCGCGTCCCTTCTCGGCGGCCTTGAGCCGCTTCCAGTTCGCCTCGACCTCCTCCGGGGTCCGGGCGTCGTGGTCGGCGAACACGTGCGGGTGCCGGCTCACCAGCTTGGCGGTGATCCCGTCGGCCACGTCGTCGATGTCCCAGGGCCGCTCGTGCTCCTCGGCGATGCGTGCGTGGAACGCCACCTGGAGCAGCACGTCGCCCAGCTCCTCGCGCAGGTCGTCGTCGTCGCCGGTCTCGATCGCCTCGGCGGTCTCGTACGCCTCCTCCACGAGGTACTCCACCAGGCTCAGGTGGGTCTGCTCGGCGTCCCAGGGGCACCCGCCGGGCGAGCGCAGCCGGTCCATCACCGCCACGAGGTCGAGCAGGTGCGCACCCGGCAGGTCGTGCGACCCGACCACGGAGTCGGCGCCCTCGGCCGGCCGCTCGCCGGGAGGCAGCAGGACGACGACGCCGTCCCCGTGGGCGTCCACGGCGTCCGCGGCCACGACGCGCACGGGGATGCCGACGTCGGCCAGCACGGGCACGAGCGGGTGGCCCGGGTCGGTGCAACGGACCTCGCGCGCGCCGTGCAGCAGGGCCCACGCCTGCGCGCTGAGCAGCCCCGGCGCCACCCGGGGACTGGTCGCGAGCAGGACGGGGCGACCGGTCACCGCGACGGCCCCTCGGCTAGGAGGCCGAGGGCGACGGCGAGGCCGACGGCGACCCCGGCTCCGCCGAGGGCGTGGCCGAGGGAACGAACGACAGGTCGTCGGGGGTCGCGGCGAGCGTGCTCGTGTCGAACGACCACGTGCCGTAACGCGGGGACACCTCGATGCCCAGCTCCTGCCCCAGCGGGGCGAGGTAGGCGTTGAGCTTGTTCTGCTGCGTGGTCGCGTCCGCGCCGGGCGCGAGCTTGGCGGTCAGCGCCTGCGACTCGAGGACGTCGTGGGCGAAGCTGGGGATCTGGCTCGGCGGCACCGCGTACTGCGAGGCGAGCGCCTGCTCGAACTTGGTCGAGTCGCCGCCGAACGTGCTGGTGGTCGTCGAGGAGATGAGCTGGTCCACCTGCGCCTGCGTGACGACCACGCCCTCGCGCGCCGCGGCCTCGTCGAGCAGGTAGTGGCGGGTGAGCCGCTGGACGTTCGCGGCGGTGGCCTTGGTGGAGTCGAACAGCGCGGTCGGGTCGGCCGCGATGGTCTGCTTCAGCTCGTCGACCATGGCCGCCACGTCGGAGTCGCTGATCCGGGTGCTGCCGACGACGGCCGCCGAGCCGGCCTGCACGCCGCAGCCGCTGACGACGGCGACGGCGAGCGCCGCGGCGGAGGCGAGGACGATGCGGCGGACGGGCTTCACGGGCGGGCCTCTCGGGTCATCGGGCGGTCACCGGCTCGAGCAGGACGGCGTCGACGAGGTCGCGCAGCCACTCGAGGAGGGCGGTGTCGCGGACCGGCTGCCCACCCACGCGGGCGGTCATCGGGCGCGGCACCAGGATCGTACGTGTCGCGGGCTTGATCAGACTGCCCGGGTGGAGCCGGGTGAGGCGCAGGGCCCGGGAGTCCGGTAGGTCGACGGGCGCGAGCCGGATGAAGTTCCCCTGCGCCACGACCTCGGTGACCCCCGCCCTCCGCGCCTGGATGCGGAAGCGGGCCACCGCCAGGAGGTTCGCCACCGGCTCGGGCACCTGCCCGTAGCGGTCGGTCAGCTCGTCCTCGACGCCGACGACGTCCTCCTCGGTGACCGCCGCCGCGAGCCGCTTGTACGCCTCGAGCCGCAGCCGCTCCTCGGCGAGGTAGCCGTGCGGGATGTGCGCGTCGATCGGCACCTCCACCTTGATCTCGGCGAGCTCCTCGGTCTCGCCGCCGCCCTGGCGGTACTCGGCGACGGCCTCGCCGACCAGGCGCACGTAGAGGTCGAACCCCACGTCCGCGATGTGGCCGCTCTGCTCGCCGCCGAGCAGGTTGCCGGCGCCGCGGATCTCGAGGTCCTTCATCGCGACCGCCATGCCGGAGCCGAGGTCGGTGTTGGCGGCGATCGTCGCCAGCCGGTCGTGCGCCGTCTCGGTGAGGGGCTTCTCCGGCGGGTAGAGGAAGTAGGCGTAGCCGCGCTCGCGGCTGCGCCCCACGCGACCGCGCAGCTGGTGCAGCTGCGAGAGCCCGAACATGTCGGCACGGTCGAGGATGAGCGTGTTGGCGTTGGGGATGTCGAGCCCGCTCTCGACGATCGTCGTCGACACCAGCACGTCGAACTGCTTCTCCCAGAAGTCCACGATCACCTGCTCGAGCACGTGCTCGTTCATCTGCCCGTGGGCCGTCGCGATGCGCGCCTCCGGCACCAGGTCGCGCAGCTTCGCCGCGACGCGGTCGATCGACTCCACGCGGTTGTGCACGAAGAACACCTGGCCGTCGCGGAGCAGCTCGCGCCGGATGGCCGCGGCCACCTGCCGCTCGTCGTAGGGCCCGACGAACGTGAGCACCGGGTGGCGCTCCTCCGGCGGGGTCTGGATCGTGGACATCTCCCGGATGCCGGTGACCGCCATCTCGAGCGTGCGCGGGATCGGGGTGGCCGACATCGTGAGGAAGTCGACGTTGGTGCGCAGCGCCTTCAGGTGCTCCTTGTGCTCCACGCCGAACCGCTGCTCCTCGTCCACGATCACGAGGCCGAGGTCCTTGAAGCGCACCTCGGGGCTGAACAGCCGGTGCGTCCCGATCACGACGTCGACCGACCCGTCGACGATGCCGTCGACCACGGCCTTCGCCTCCTTGTCGGTCTGGAACCGCGAGAGCGCCGCCACCTTCACCGGGAAGGCGGCGTAGCGCTCGGTGAACGTGGACATGTGCTGCTGCACGAGCAGCGTGGTGGGCACGAGGATCGCCACCTGCTTGCCGTCCTGCACGGCCTTGAACGCCGCGCGGACCGCGATCTCGGTCTTGCCGTAGCCGACGTCGCCGCACACCAGGCGGTCCATGGGGACGAGGTTCTCCATGTCGGCCTTGACCTCGTCGATGCACGAGAGCTGGTCCGGCGTCTCGTTGTAGGGGAACGCGTCCTCGAGCTCGCGCTGCCAGACGGTGTCGGCGGAGAACGCGAAGCCCTTGCTCGCCATCCGCGCGGCGTAGAGCCGGATCAGCTCGCCGGCGATCTGGCGCACGGCCTTGCGCGCGCGGGCCTTGGTCTTGGTCCAGTCCGCGCCGCCGAGCCGGTGCAGCGACGGCGCCTCGCCGCCGACGTAGCGCGTCACCTGGTCGAGCTGGTCGGTGGGCACGTAGAGCCGGTCGCCGGGCTGCCCTCGCTTGGCGGGCGCGTACTCGATCACGAGGTACTCGCGCGTGGCCCCCGCCACCGTGCGCTGCACCATCTCGACGTAGCGGCCCACCCCGTGCTGCTCGTGCACGACGTGGTCGCCGGCGCGCAGCTGGAGCGGGTCGATCGTCTGGCGACGTCGCGTGGGCAGACGACGGGTGTCGCGCGTGGTGGAGCGCTGCCCCACGAGGTCGGTCTCGGTGAGCACGGCCAGCCGCAGGTCCGGCGCGACGAAGCCGTGCTCGAGGCCGCCGGTGACGACGGCGAGCACCCCGGGCTCGGGCGCCTGGTCGAGCGACTCGACCACGCGCGCGGCGATCCCGTCGGCCCGGGCCGACTCGGCCACGCGCTCGGCCGTGCCGTGGCCGGCGGTGACGACGACGACGGCCCACGACGCGCGCAGCCAGTCGGCCACCTGCGCGAGGGCGCGGTCCGTCTCCCCGCGGTAGCTCTCCGCGGCCCGCAGCGCCGGGGCGAGGCGGTCGACGGCGTCGGGGTCCAGCGCCACGACGTCGGAGTCGGTGCCGGTGTCGGTCCCCGCCGCCTCGCCGCCGAACGGCGACACGACCCACCAGGGCACGCCGCGGTCGAGCGCGGCGCGGCGCACGTCGGCGACCGAGCGGTAGGCGGCGGCGCGCAGGTCGATCGGTGTGGTGTTGCCGGCGGCGGCGTTGTGCCAGGACGCCTCGAGGAACTCCTCGCTGGTGGCGACGAGGTCGTGCGCCCGGGTGCGCACCCGCTCGGGGTCGCAGACGACGACCACCGCGCCCTCGGGCAGCAGGTCGACGAGCAGCTCCATGCCGTCGGCGAGCACGGGCGCGAGCGCCTCCATGCCCTCCACCGCCGTGCCGTCGGCCAGCTTGTCGAGCAGGTCGAGCAGCTCGGGGTGGGCCGGCATGAGCGCCTTCGCCCGCGCGCGCACCTCGTCGGTGAGCAGCAGCTCGCGGCAGGGCGGCGCCCAGAGCCCGCCCGGAGCCACCTCCAGCGAGCGCTGGTCGGCGACCTTGAAGTAGCGCACCTCCTCCACCGTGTCGCCCCAGAACTCCAGCCGCACCGGGTGCTCCTCGGTGGGCGGGAACACGTCGAGGATCCCGCCGCGCACCGCGAACTGGCCGCGCTTGTCGACCAGGTCGGTGCGCGTGTACGCCGCGCCGGCGAGCCGGCGCACCAGCTCGTCCATCGCCACGTCGTCGCCCTGCTGCACCTGCACCGGCTCGAGGTCGCCGAGGCCGCGCACCACCGGCTGGAGCACGGCGCGCACCGGCGCGACGACGACCCGCAGCGGGCCGTGCTCGGCCCCCTCGGGGTGGGCCAGCCGGCGCAGCACGCCGAGCCGTCGCCCGACCGTGTCGCTCGACGGGCTCAGGCGCTCGTGCGGCAGGGTCTCCCAGCCCGGGAACTCCGCGACCGACCCCTCCGGCAGCAGGCTGTCGAGGGCGGCCGCGAGGTCCTCGGCCTCGCGCGCCGTCGCCGTGACGGCCAGCACCGGGCGGTCGCCGCCGTCGGCGCCGGCCACCGCCGCCACGACCATCGGGTAGGTGGCCGCCCCGGTGGTGACCTCGAGGGCCTCCGTCGCCTGCGCGGTCCCGGTGAGCCGGGCCCGCCGGACGGCCTCCGCGACCGCAGGCTCGGCGGTCACGGCGTCGAGCAGTCCGTGCAGCGTGGGTGGCATGCGTCCCTCTCGTGGTCGGCCGTGCGGCCACGCCAGCAGGCCCCGCTCCTGCTGGAGGGCGGGGGTGGGCGCGAGCCGTGCCGAGTCTACGTCGGCCGGAGCGGGCCCGCGGACGGCCGGGTTCGGGCAGCATGGGCGGATGCCCGACGTCACGTTCAAGGACCTCTGCCTCGACGCCGGGGACGCCGAGGCGCTCGCCACGTTCTGGGCGCACCTGCTGCACCGGAAGGCGGAGCGGGCCGACGACGAGGGCGGCTGGCGCGTGGACCCGCCCGCCCACGGCCCGGACGCGCTCGGCATCTGGGTGGACCCCGTGCCCGAGCCGCGCACCGGGAAGACCCGCGTGCACCTCGACGTCCGGCTGCCCGACGCCGACGTCGGGCCGCTGCTCGCCCAGGGGGCCCGGCTGGTGCGCGAGCCCGACGACGAGATCCGCTGGTGGGTGCTCGCCGACCCCGAGGGCAACGAGTTCTGCGCGATGGCCCCCGCCGCGCCCGAGTACGGGCTGCCCACGGTGACCGTGCCCGCGGCCTTCGAGCTGGTCGTGGACGCCGCGGACCCCGAGGCGCAGGCCCGCTGGTGGGCCGAGCGCACCGGCGGCACGGCGCGCACCCGCGGCAGCGGGTTCTGGTGGATCGAGGGCGCGGCCGGCCTGCCGTGGGACTACTGGGTCTTCAACCCGGTGCCCGAGGCGAAGACGGTGAAGAACCGGATGCACTGGGACACCACGCTGCGCGGCGACGATCCGGCCGCGCTGGTCGACGCCGGCGCGCGGGTGCTGCGCTCCCCCGGTCAGGAGCTGGAGTGGTGGGTGCTCGCCGACCCCGAGGGCAACGAGTTCTGCGCCTTCCCCCTCGGCAGCGGCTGACCGGCCCGGCTCAGCCCGGGTTGGTCGCGCCCACCACGAGCATCTCGCACGGCCCGACGAAGCCGTCCGGGCCCTGGAACCGGGCGAGCTCGTCCGCCATGCGCCGCCAGGTGCGCTCGCGACCCTCCTCGTCGAGGCCCGCCATCATCGTGTGCAGGGCCCCGAACGACTCCCGCGCGAAGAGCACCATGTCGTCCACGGTGGGCAGCCGCAGCGGCGACGGCACGTGGTCCACGACGACGTCGACGAAGCCGGCAGCGGTCAGCGTCTCGTGCAGGACGTCGTCGGTGCCGAGGCTGAACGGCCCGGGCTGGTGCGGCGAGGGCGGCGGGAGCCGGGCCTCGGAGCGCACCACGGCGATGGGGACGGAGAAGAAGCCGTTGGCCTCGGGCGTCGAGTAGGTGACCGAGCCGATGCGCCCTCCCGCCCGCAGGGCGCGCCGCATGCCACGCAGTGCGGCGACCCGGTCCGGGAAGTAGATGAGCCCCACGCGCGAGATCACCGCGTCGAACGAGCCGTCCGGCACCGGGAGGTGCTCGCCGTCCGCCACCTGCGTGCGCAGGACGTCCGCCACCCCCGCCATGCGGGCCGCGTGGGCGGCGTAGTCGAGCAGCCGCGGCGAGATGTCGGTGGCCAGCACGTGGCCGCCCGGGCCCACGCGACGGGCCGCGGACACGCTCTGCCCGCCCGCTCCGGCCGCGACGTCGAGCACGCGCGATCCCGAGCCGATCCCCGCGAGGTCGAACATGCGCTCGGTCGAGTCCGCGAGCCAGGCGTCGATGACCGGGCCCCAGGCGTACCAGGCGGCGGCCGCCGCCTGCCACTGCTCGACGGTCGTGGACTTGTAGCGGTCCGGGTCGAAGGACGGTGCGCCCGACGCGTCCGCAGGCAGCAGGTCGGCCATGGGCCCTCCGCAGCTCTCGCCGCCGGCGCCGTCACCACCGGCGGCGCGCTCGAGCCGCACCGTAGTGCCGGCGCGGGCCCGCGTCACGGGCGCGGCGGCGGGAATGCGCCGCCCGGCGCCCCGGTTGGGCGAGGCACGCGTCCGTCGAGGGCGACCGACACGACCGGGGAGCACGCATGGCCGAGGCCGCAGGGCGCGAGCAGCGGGGTCCGGTCACCGGGGCGGCGCGAGCGGACGCGGCGGCCGGCAGCGGGCGGCCCGCACCGACCCGGCGCGGCTTCTGGACCGTCGCGGTGATCTTCGGGATCTTCCTCGCGGCCGCCAGCGCGCCCTCGCCCCTCTACGCCCTCTACGCCGCCGACTGGGGATTCGGACCCACGACGCTCACGGAGGTCTTCGCGGTCTACGCCGTGGCCCTGCTGGCCACGCTCCTGGTCGCCGGCTCCGTCTCCGACGCCGTGGGACGGCGTCCGGTGATCCTCGTCGCGCTCGTGGTGCAGGTGCTCGCCATGCTCGCCTTCGTCGCGGCCGACGGCGTGGGCTGGCTGGTGGCCGCCCGCGCGCTGCAGGGCGTGGCCACCGGCCTGGCCACCGGCGCCTTCGCGGCTGCGCTGCTCGACCTCCAGCCCGGCGGCCGCCCCGGCCTCGGGGCGCTGGTGAACGCGGTCACCCCCACGGTGGGGCTGGCCGCCGGGGCCCTGGTGGCCGGCGCGCTCGTGGAGTACGGCCCGGCGCAGCTGCGGCTGGTGTACCTCGTGCTGCTTGTCGCGTTCGTGCTCTGCGCCCTGGCCCTGGCGCGGGTGACCGAGACGGTGATCGGGCGCCGGCGCGTGGACCTGCGACCCCGGGTGGGCGTCGCACCGGAGATCCGGCCGGCCTTCCTCGCCGGCCTCCCCGCCCTCGTGGCGCCGTGGGCGCTGGGCGGGCTCTACCTCTCGCTCGGACCGTCGCTGTTCCTGTCGATCGTCGGGTCGGACAACCGGCTCGCCGGCGCCTCCGTCATCGTCGTGATCGCGGGGTGCGGCGGGCTCGCGTCGTACACGATGCGCGCACGGCCGCCGCGCACGACCATGCTGGCGGGCTGCGCGGCCCTCGTCGTCGGCGTCCTGGTGACCGCCGGCGGCATCGCGGCGTCCGCGGGCTGGCTGTTCCTCGTGGGCACTGCGATCGCCGGCCTCGGGTTCGGCGCGGCGTTCTTCGGCGCCTTCCGCACGCTGGCCGGCCTCGCCGACCCGTCCTCGCGGGCGAAGCTGGTCTCGTCGGTGTACGTCGCGGCCTACCTGGCGTTCGCGATCCCCGCGGTGCTGGCCGGGTTCGCCGCTGCCCGGTGGGGCCTGCACGACACCGCCGTGGGCTACGCCCTCGTGGTCGCCGTGGTGGCCGCGGTCGCGATCCCCCTCACGCTGCGCACGCGCCCCGGGGCGGCGGCCTAGCGTCAGGCCAGCCCGAGCGCGCGCTGCACCGCGCCGGCGAGGGCGGGCACGGCCATGACCACTCCCGGCTGCACCGGCGGACGCCGGTTGAGCTCGAGCACGCTGCCGTCCGGCGCGCCCACCCACAGCCCGCGGTGGCGGGCGACCACGAGCGGTGCGGCGAGGTCCCAGTCGCGGAAGCCGGTGTCGTGCACGTAGGCCTCCGCGCGGCCGGCGAAGATCTCGGCCGCCTTCGCGCCGACCGACCCGACCGGCAGCGCCTGCACGTCGCCCGGCAGGCCCAGGGCGCGCAGCTCGTCGGACAGCCGGCCGAGGATCCCCTCGAGGTCGGCCGGCCCGCGCGAGCGAGAGACCACGACGCCGACCGGCCGGTCCGTGCGCACCTCGCCGTACGTGGGCACGTCGTCGAGCACCGAGTAGGTGAGGCCCTGCGCCGGCAGGTCCACCGTGCCCGCGCTCAGCCGCCCGCCGTCGGCGTGCCACAGGGCCACGTGCACCGCGAAGTCCATGCGCCCCTGCGAGAACTCCCAGGTGCCGTCGAGCGGGTCGACGATCCAGACGCGCTGCGCGGTCATGCGGGCCACGTCGTCGACGCCCTCCTCGGAGAGCACGACGTCGTCGGGACGCTCCTCGGACAGCCGGCGCAGCAGCAGCAGGTGGGCCTCGCGGTCGCCGGTGTCGCGCAGCTGCTTGACCCGGTCGCGGTCGGCCGGGTCGACGTCGCCGAACGAGCTGCGGACCTCGAGCAGCAGGAGCCCGGCCTCGCGGGCGACCCGGGCGGAGAGCTCGGCGTCGGCCCGCTCGGTCTCGGTCATGGTGATCTCGTCCACGTCGCCCCTTCAGGAGTTGTAGCGGTTCTGGGCCCGCTCGAGGCCCTCGGACACGAGCAGCTCGACGGCGTCGGCCGCCTCGGACACGAGCAGGTCGAGCTCCTTGCGCTCCGTGCCCGACCACGGCTTGAGCACGAAGTCGGCCGGGTCCTGGCGGCCCGGCGGCCGGCCGATGCCTACGCGCACCCGGTGGTAGTCGCCGGTCCCCAGCGAGCGCCGCAGCGACCGCAGCCCGTTGTGGCCGTTGTCGCCGCCGCCCATCTTGAGGCGCAGCGCGGCGAAGGGCAGGTCGAGCTCGTCGTGCACCACCACGAGGTGCTCGAGCGGGACCTTGTAGAAGTCGGCGAGACCCTTCACCGGGCCGCCCGACTCGTTCATGTAGGTCATCGGCTTGGCCAGCACCGCACGGTGCCCGGCGAGGCGCTCCTCGGCCACCTTGGCCCGGGCCCGCTTGTGCGTCGCGAACGAGCCGCGCACGCGCGCCGCGAGCTCCTCGACCACGAGGTAGCCGATGTTGTGGCGGGTGCCGGCGTACTCCGTCCCCGGGTTGCCGAGGCCCACGACGAGCCAGGGGGCGGTGTCGGTGCTCACGGAGGGATCCTCCCGTATCCGCGGCCGTGCTCGTGAACGGCCGCCCCGCGCGCATACCCCCGGGGGTGGCTGTCTGCCGTGTCACACCGGCCCTCTCGCCGCGCATCCGCACGGTCCGACGGCGAACGATCGGACCTGTAGGAGCCAACGGGCCACCGAGCCCGATCGACGACCAGGGGCACCCCGCCCCCGCGCCCGCGATCGAGCGGAGCGGCCGAGGAGTCGCCATGCGCAACCTCGTCATCCTCGGCGGGGGGACTGCCGGGACCATCACCGCCAACAAGCTGCGCAAGAAGCTGCCGAAGTCCGAGTGGACGGTCACCGTCGTCGACCGCGACGACGCCCACCGCTACCAGCCGGGCTACCTGTTCCTCCCGTTCGGCATGTACCAGCCGGACGACGTGACAAAGTCCCGCCGCGAGTACATCAGCGACGACATCCCCCTGGTGTACGGCGACATCGACCGGGTCGACCCCGAGGCGCAGACCGTCACCCTGATGGACGGTGCCGTGCTGCCGTACGACCAGCTGGTCATCGCCACCGGTGTGACGCCGCGACCGGACCAGACTCCGGGGATGGACGACGAGGGGTCCTGGTACACCGACGTCTTCGACTTCTACACCTACGAGGGCGCCACCCGGCTCGCGGAGAAGCTGCGCACCTGGCAGGGCGGCAAGCTCGTGGTGCAGGTCGTCGAGATGCCGATCAAGTGCCCGGTCGCCCCGCTGGAGTTCTCGTTCCTGGCCGAGGCCTTCTTCACCGAGCGCGGACTGCGCGACAAGGTCGACATCACCTACGTCACCCCGCTGTCGTCGGCGTTCACCAAGCCGATCTGCTCGGAGCGCTTCGGCCACCTGCTCGAGGACCGCGGCATCACGCTCGAGCCGGACTTCATGATCGAGCGGGTCGACACCGACTCGAAGGCGCTGGTGTCCTTCGACGAGCGCGAGATCCCCTACGACCTGCTGGTCACGATCCCGCTCAACATGGGTGCCGACTACATCGCCCGCTCGGGCCTGGGCAACGAGCTCAACCTGGTGCCGGTCGACAAGCACACCCTGCTGTCGAAGAAGTACGACACGATCTTCGCCCTCGGCGACGCGAACGACATCCCCGCGTCGAAGGCGGGTTCGGTCGCGCACTTCGAGATCGAGGTGTTCGTCGAGAACTTCCTCCAGCACATCGCCGGACGTGCCATGACCGGCGCGTTCGACGGCCACGCCAACTGCTTCATCGAGACCGGCTACGGCAAGGCGATGCTCATCGACTTCAACTACGACGTCGAGCCGCTCCCCGGCCGCTTCCCGGTCGCCGGCGTCGGACCGATGAGCCTGCTGAAGGAGACCCGGCTCAACCACATGGGCAAGCTCGCCTTCCGCTGGGCGTACTGGAACGTGCTCATGCCCGGCCGCCCGATGCCGATCAGCGCCGAGATGTCCATGGCCGGCAAGCACATGCCGGCGGACAAGGTCCCTGTGTCCTGACGGGCACACCCCACCGACCCGAGAGGAAAGCACCATGCCTGTCACGACCATCGACGGACACGAGATCCACGTCGACGACGAAGGCTTCATGACCGTCTACGACGAGTGGGACGAGACCGTGGGCAAGTCCCTGGCCGCGGCCATCGGCGTCGAGATGACCGACGAGCACTGGGGCCCGATCCGCTTCCTGCGGCAGGACTTCAAGTCCGAGAGCGTCACGCCGACGCTGCGGCGCGTGTCGACCGTCGGGGGCTTCGACACCAAGAAGCTCTTCGAGCTGTTCCCCAAGAAGCCGGCCAAGAAGATGGCCTACATCGCCGGGCTCCCCAAGCCGCACGGCTGCGTCTGATCCCGGCCCCCGCCGGCCCTCGACCCCCACTCGCCAAGGACGTGAACCCATGACCGCCACGCAGGACGCCATCGTCCCCAAGTTCGACGACGAGGAGGAGACCGGTCGCACCCTCGCGATCATCTGCTCCAAGGGCAACCTCGACATGGCCTACCCCGGCCTGATCCTCGCCAACGCCGCGCTGGGCGAGGGCGTGAACGTGCACCTGTTCTTCACCTTCTGGGGCTTCGACATGATCATCAAGTCCCGGATGCACGACCTGAAGTTCAGCCCCAGCGGCAACACCGCGATGCACATGCCCGTCGGCGACGTCCGCATCCCCCAGGCGCTCGCGCCGATGCCCGGCATGCAGCCGATGGCCACCCACATGCTCAAGAAGCAGATCGCGGACCTCGGCGTGCCCGAGGTGCCGGACTTCCTCGAGCAGATCGTCGCGAGCGGCGGCAAGCTGTGGGCCTGCCGCATGAGCGCCGACATGAACCACGTGACGATGGACGACCTCTACGACGGCGTCGAGGCGATCATCAACGCGAGCGACTTCATCGAGCTGACCGCAGGTGCGCAGCTGCTGTTCATCTGACCCGCCAGTGGACGCCATCCGCTGACAGGGACAGCAGCCGGCACCACCCGGCTCCTACGCCCCCTGTTCCGGGCAGGCGCGGCCGCTCGATGAGAAAGCGACGGAGCCCGAACCTCACGGTCCGGGCTCCGTCGTCGTTCGCGTGCGGGAGGCTCAGGCCTCCTCGGCCGGCGCGGCGTCGGCCGCAGCCTCGCCGCCCTCCTCGCCCTCCGCGGACTCCTCGAGGCCGAGGTCCATCGGCGCGGCGTGCGCGACGGCCTCGAGCTCGGCCTCGTGCGCGGCCTCGGCGGCTGCCTCGGCGGCCAGGCCGGCCTCGATGCGCTCCTCGGCCTCGGCCTTCGTGATGAGGACCAGGTCGACGTGCTCGAGGTAGCGGCGGACCGGGTCGCGCTGCACGTCGCGCGGGGCGACGAGGATGGTCGAGCCCTCCAGCACGACCTCGAGCACGAGGCCCGGGTGGCGCAGGGCCAGCGAGAGGTCGTGGTCGGGCAGCGACACGTGGCGCGGGGCCTTGTCCTGGCCGTAGATGACGGCGGGCACGCGGCCCTCGCGACGGGTGCGACGCGCGGCGCCCTTGCCGAACTCGGAACGGGGCTCCGCGGTGATGCTGACCTGCACTGCTTCTCCTACGTCGTCCGGGCGCGTGAGGTCGCCCGAGGGGTGGTCCTGGGGTGCCGCGCCTCGCGGCGGGGGCGGTCGGCGCCTCGGCGAGGATCGCGGGCGCGCGCAGACCGCGCGGTCCACGTCGATCACGGCACGGCCGGGGCCCTGCGGGCAGGGACGGCGCACCCTCGCCGGGGAGCCCCGTGAGTCTAGTCGGCGCCGTGCGCATCCCCAAACCGCGGGCGCCCCGGCCCGGCCGACGCCGTCAGCGGCGGGTGGTGACGATCTCCGTGCCCCGCTCGAGGCCGAGCACCGCCAGGCCTCGGCGCACGTCGAGCACGTGGTGCTCGAGGTCGTGCAGCAGGTGCATGAGCGCCGCGTCGACGGTCGCCGGGAAGGGCCACATGTCCACCGCGACCGAGCCCTGCGCACCGTCGAGCCGCTCGGCCAGCGTGCGGGCCGCAGCGGCCGCGGCGGCCAGGTCGTCCATCGGGCCGGGCGCGGGCAGGCCGAGAGCTCGGTGGCACCCGCCGAGGATCCCCGCGGTGATCGACACGACGTGCTCGGCGTACTCGGCGCCCGACCAGGTCTCCGCCGCGGGACGCCGGTGCGCGTCCTCGTGGCCGGCGAGCACGGCCAGCGCGGCGTATCCGGCCGCCAGCCGTTCCGCGGGGTCGTACTCGTCGCGGCCGTCGAAGCCGCACTCGTCGCACAGCTCGGCCAGACGCCCGTCGAGCTCGCGCAGCCCGTAGGTCATGGCGGTCGCCGCGGCTAGACGCGGTCGCCCTCGAACATGCTCGTGACCGAGCCGTCGGTGAAGACCTCCTGGATCGCGCGCGCGATCAGAGGTGCCACCGGCAGGACGGTGAGCTTGGCGAACCGCCGGCTGTCGGGGATCGGCAGCGTGTCGGTGACGATCACCTCGCGCACCGGGCTGTCCATGAAGCGCTCGACCGCAGGCCCCGAGAGGATCGCGTGGGTGGCGGCGACGATCACGTCGCGCGCGCCGTTCTCGAACAGCGCCTCGGCCGCCTTCACGATGGTGCCGCCCGTGTCGATCATGTCGTCGATCAGCACGCAGATGCGGCCCTCGACCTCGCCGACGACGTCCTGCACCTTGGCCTCGTTCGGGACGTCGGGGTCGCGGCGCTTGTGGATGATCGCGAGCGGCGCGCCGAGCAGGTCGGTCCAGCGCTCGGCGACGCGGACGCGACCGGCGTCCGGCGAGACCACCGTGATGAGGCTGCGGTCCTCGACGGTGTCGGCGACGTACTTCACCAGCAGCGGCAGGGCGAAGAGGTGGTCGACCGGGCCGTCGAAGAAGCCCTGGATCTGCGCCGTGTGCAGGTCGACGGCCATGAGCCGGTCGGCGCCGGCCGTGCGGAACAGGTCGGCGATCAGGCGCGCCGAGATGGGCTCGCGACCGCGGTGCTTCTTGTCCTGCCGGGCGTAGCCGTAGAACGGCATGATCACGGTGATCCGCTTGGCCGAGGCCCGCTTAAGAGCGTCGACCATGAGCAGCTGCTCCATGATCCACTTGTTGATCGGCTCGACGTGGCTCTGGAGCACGAACGCGTCGCAGCCGCGCACCGACTCCTCGAACCGCACGAAGATCTCGCCGTTGGCGAAGTCGTAGGCCTGGGTGTCGACGAGGTCGACGCCGAGCTCCTTCGCCACGTGCTGGGCGAGCTCGGGGTGCGAACGACCCGCGATGAGCACGAGCCGCTTCTGGCTGGTCTGCACGATGCCGGTCACTGCTGGGTCTCCTCGGGAGCGGCCGTCTCCGGGTCGGCGGGCGCCGGACCGGGCGAGTTCGGGGCCGACGCGCGCGCCGCGGCGTCGGCGGAGGCGGTGCCGGGACGCTTGCGCGCCACCCAGCCCTCGACGTTGCGCTGCCGCGCGCGGCCCACGGCCATGGCGCCCGGAGGGACGTCGTCGACGATCACGGAGCCGGCGGCGGTGTAGGCGCCGTCGCCCACGCTGACCGGCGCCACGAGCATCGTGTCGCTGCCGATGCGCACGTGGTCGCCGATGGTCGTGCGGTGCTTCTCGACGCCGTCGTAGTTGACGACCACCGTGGACGCCCCGATGTTGGAGCCCTCGCCGATCTCGACGTCGCCGACGTAGGAGAGGTGCGGCACCTTCGAGCCGGTGCCCACCACGGCGTTCTTGGCCTCCACGAAGGCGCCCACCTTGGCGCCGGCCGCGAGCCGGGTGCCGGGGCGCAGGTAGGAGAACGGGCCCACCGTGGCGCCCGGGCCGATCTCCGCCCCCGAGCCCTGGGTGCGCACGACCGACGCGCCCTCGAGCACCACGACGTCGGTGAGCGAGGTGTCCGGCCCCACGACGGCGCCGGCGCAGACGCTGGTGCGCCCGTGCAGCGCCGTGTTGCGCTCGATGACCGCATCCGGCTCGACCGACACGTCGGCGTCGATCCACGTCGTGGCGGGGTCGACGATCGTGACCCCCTCGCGCATCCAGTGCGTGTTGATGCGGTCGCGCAGCAGCGCGCGGGCCGCGGCGAGCTGCGCGCGGTCGTTGACGCCGAGGATCTCGTCGGGGTCGGCCGCCACGACCGCGGCCACCGCGCGGCCGTCGGCCACGTGCAGGCCGAGGACGTCGGTGAGGTACTCCTCGCCCTGCGCGTTGTCGGTGGTGATCCGGCCCAGGGCGTCCTGGAGCGCCTCGACGTCGAAGGCGTACACGCCGCTGTTGATCTCGCGCACGGCGAGCTGGTCGGCGTCGGCGTCCTTGTGCTCGACGATCGCGGTCACGAGGCCCGTGGCGGGATCGCGCAGCACCCGGCCGTAGCCGGTGGGGTCGGCGAGCTCCGCGGTCAGCACCGTGGAGGACGCCTGCGCCGCCTGATGGGTGTCGACCACGCGGCGCAGCGTCTCGGTGGTGAGCAGCGGGGTGTCGCCCGCGACGACGAGCAGCGGGCCGGGCCCGTCGAGGCGCACGCCACGGGTGGCCAGGCCCTCGAGGGCCACCCGCATCGCGTGACCCGTGCCGTTCTGCGTCTCCTGCACGACGACCACGCCGTCCGGCAGCGCGTCGGCGAGGTAGGCCTGCACCTGCTCGCGTCCGTGGCCGATCACGACGACGACGTGCTCGGGGTCGAGGACGGACACCGCCGCGAGGACGTGGCCGAGCAGCGTGCGACCCATGGCCTGGTGGAGCACCTTCGGCGTCGCCGACTTCATCCGGGTGCCTGCGCCGGCGGCGAGCACGACGACGGCGGAGGGGCGCGGGCTGCTCACGTGAGGCGTCTGCTCTCCGGGGGACGGGCGAGGCGGCGCTGGTCACGATACCCCGCGCGGGGCCGCGGCTGTCGGCCGCTCCCGGCACCGTGACCGGCGAGCGGCGGGCGGCGGGCGCCGCCGACCGCGGGTCGGCGATCGCGGTGCGTCCTTCAGCCGCGCGCCGTGCCCGTCGCCGTCGACGCCGCCGTTCGCCTGAGCCCCCGACCGAGCCGGCACGCCGCGGCTCCCTGCCGGGCAGAGGCCGCCGTCGCGGCTTGCCCATCCCCGGGAGGAGCGCACCTGTCCCCGTGGCCCTGCGCGGGTTGCTGCGCCTGGTGACGGAGGCCCCCTCCTCCACAACCTGTGGACGATGGAGCGGCGAAATCCCTTGGGAATGCTGGGGATTGGGGGTTGTGCCTGTCCTTGGTCTCCGGTAGCATTCCTACATCCATCCGAAACTCCGTGGATCCGGTGGGAGGTGCCCGATGACCGTCGTCGACGACCGGGACACCACCCCTTCGTTCGGCCCGGTGGGTCTCGGCTTCCACCCGGACTGGGACGTGCACGACCCGATCGCGTGGCTGACCGGCGACCCCAGCGCACTTCTCCCTCTGCTCGACCAGCCGGTCGACGCGACCGACCTGATCCTGCTCGAGCAGGTCGACGTCGAGGCGATCACCGAGCCGGCCGAGCTCATCGACTACCTGTCGGTGGTGGGACGGCTCGAAGCCCGGCTGGCGTCCCTGCGCCTGGCCGCGGAGGCGGCGTTCGCGAACACGGCGTGCCCGGACGCGAGGGTCAGCAACTCGTACGCGGAGGCTGCGGCCGAGCAGGAGATCGCCTACGCCACCCGCAACAGCGCCTACGGGGCGGGGAAGGAGATCTGCCGCGGCCTCGCGCTGAAGGAGATCTTCCCGGGGTTCCGTGGCGCGCTGGCCGCGGGTGAGATCACCGAGCGGCACTGCGCCGTCCTCGTGGACCAGACTCGGCACATCACCGACACCGACGTCCTGGCCACGATCGAGGCCGCGGCGCTGGAGAAGGCCCGCACCCTGACCGCCTCGGAGCTGCGCAAGCACCTCGACAAGCTCATCTCCCGCCACGACCCCGACGCCACCGTCCGCGCCCACAAGGCCG
>WGLY01000039.1 GCA_016125335.1 Frankiales bacterium | reverse complement strand
GTCGGCGTCAAGTGCGCGACCATCACGCCGGACGAGGCGCGGGTCGAGGAGTTCGGCCTGAAGAAGATGTGGAAGTCGCCGAACGGCACGATCCGCAACATCCTCGGCGGCGTCATCTTCCGCGAGCCGATCGTGATCTCGAACATCCCGCGGCTGGTGCCGGGCTGGACCAAGCCGATCATCATCGGCCGTCACGCCTGCGGCGACCAGTACCGCGCCACCGACCTCAAGGTGCCCGGGCCCGGCTCGCTCACGCTGAAGTTCCAGCCGGCCGACGGCGGGGAGCCCATCGAGCTCGACGTGTTCGACTTCCCCGGCGGCGGCGTGGCGATGTCGATGTACAACCTCGACGACTCGATCCGCGACTTCGCGCGCGCGTCGATGCGCTACGGCCTCGACCGCGGCCTTCCGGTGTACCTCTCGACGAAGAACACGATCCTCAAGGCCTACGACGGCCGCTTCAAGGACCTGTTCGCCGAGGTGTTCGAGGCCGAGTTCAAGGCCGAGTTCGAGGCTGCGGGCATCACCTACGAGCACCGGCTCATCGACGACATGGTCGCCGCGGCGCTCAAGTGGGAGGGCGGCTACGTCTGGGCGTGCAAGAACTACGACGGTGACGTCCAGAGCGACACCGTCGCGCAGGGCTTCGGCTCGCTCGGGCTCATGACCTCGGTGCTCATGACGCCCGACGGGCGCACCGTCGAGGCGGAGGCCGCGCACGGCACGGTGACCCGCCACTACCGCATGCACCAGCAGGGCAAGCCGACCTCGACGAACCCGATCGCCTCGATCTTCGCCTGGACGCAGGGCCTGTCCTACCGCGGCAAGATGGACGGCACGCCCGAGGTGACCGAGTTCGCCCAGACGCTCGAGCGCGTCTGCGTCGAGACGGTGGAGCAGGGCAAGATGACCAAGGACCTCGCGCTGCTCATCGCGCCGGACGCGCCCTACCTCACGACCGAGGAGTTCCTCGACGCGATCGACGAGAACCTCCGCGCGGCGATGGGCGCCTGACCCACCCGCACCGCACGACGGCCCCCGGACACGAGTCCGGGGGCCGTCGTGGTCCGCAGGGCGCTACTCGCCGCTGCCCTCGGCGTGCCAGCCGCCGTGGCCGAACGTCCGATGGACCCACTCCCGGAACGAGCGCCCCTCGCCGTAGCCCGCGTCCGCCTCGAAGGCGACCGTGCCGGACGGTTCCGGCAGCGCGGCCGCTTCGGTGTCGTCGATGGTGCACCGGATGTACTCGGTGGTGATCTCGCTGATCTGGTCGCGGTCGATGAACCGGTGACCGTGCTCCGTGGAGACGATGACTCCGTCGAACAGGTCCTCGGACGCGATCTCGAGCACCTTCGCCAGGGTCCCGAACTGCTTCCCGGTCGAGGACAGCATCGGAACGCCGAGGGTGGCGCCCTCGTACGAGACAGGCTGGGCGTCGTCGGTCACTGGGGGCTCCTCGGCGGGACGGGCGGGCGGGTGGATCCGGGCACGGTCGACAACGCTACGCCGCACGCCTGAGTCGCGGACGCTGACTCGCGCATGGCGGCCCGGGTCGGGGCGTCGCGGCGGGGACGAGATGACCGCCGCGGCTGCGGGACCGCCGGGGTCCGGCGTCGGTCCGGACTGGTTGGATGGCGGCGTGCTCACCGTCGTCACCGCGAACGTCAACGGGGTGCGGGCGGCGGCGAGGCGCGGCGGCCTGGCGTGGCTCGCGGCCAGCGGTGCGGACGTGCTGTGCCTGCAGGAGGTCCGGGCGACCGACGAACAGTTCGCGGAGGTGCTCGCCGACGCCGGCCTCGGGCACCTGCACGTGGCGCACACGGAGGCCGAGGCCAAGGGCCGGGCCGGGGTCGCGGTGCTCACCACGGCGCCGCACCGGGCGGTGCGCACCGGCGTCGGTCCGGAGGAGTTCGCCGGATCGGGGCGCTGGATCGAGGTGGACGTCGACACCGCGGTGGGACCGCTGACCGTGGCGAGCACCTACGTGTTCACCGGCGAAGCCACGGACGAGCCGCGGCAGGCGGAGAAGTACCGGTTCCTCGACGCGGTCGAGGCGCGCCTGGTCGACCTGGGCCGGCCGCGCCGGCGCCGGCAGGCGATCGTGTGCGGCGACCTCAACGTGGCGCACCGCGAGGTGGACATCAAGAACTGGCGCGGCAACCGCGGCAAGGCGGGTTTCCTGGAGGGGGAGCGGGCCTACCTCGACCGGTGGTTCGACGTCCACGGCTGGACCGACCTCGGCCGGGCGCTCGGCGGCGACGGGCCCGGCCCCTACACCTGGTGGTCGTGGCGCGGTCGCGGGTTCGACACCGACGGCGGCTGGCGCATCGACTACGCGCTCGCCACGCCGGGACTCGCGGCGCGCGCGGTGAAGGCGGAGGTCGGCAAGGCCGCCTCGTACGCCGAGCGCTGGAGCGACCACGCCCCGCTGAGCGTCACCTTCACCTGACCGGCACCGCCGATGAGCTCGGGCTGGATCGTGATGTCCGACCCGGAGGGCAACGAGTTCTGCCTCGACTGAGGCCGCTTCAGCCGCTCGACGCCGGCGTGCCCACGGCCCGGGCGAGCCCGGGTGCCAGGGGCAGCCCGGGCAGCAGCACCGCCTGGAGCGCGTGGTAGACGTCGGGGGCGCCGGCCCACGTGCGCTCGGACGGGTGGTTGCCGGCGTCGAGCTCGTGCCACCAGGCGCCGGGGCGCGCGGGGTCGAGCAGGTGCCGGTGGACGAACTCCGCGAGCTGCTCGTAGCGCCCGGCCCACGTCGCGTCCGCGGTGCTGCGGTGCAGCGCCCACGCGGCGCCCATCGCCTCGCACACCACCCAGTGGAATCGCTCGCGCACCACCGGGGTCCCGTCGAGGTCGGTCGTGTAGACGAGCCCGCCCTGCGCCTCGTCCCACGCGTCGCGCCAGGCGACGGCCGCGAGCTCGCGGGCTGCCGGGCCGAACCACGCGGGCACGTCGTGGCACGCGCCGAGGGTGAGCACCAGGCGCGACCACTCGAACGCGTGCCCGGGCGTGACGCCGAACGGCCGGAACGGGTGCCGAGGGACGTCGCGGTTGTAGTCCGGCAGCACGCGCCACCGGGCGTCGAAGTGCTCGGGCACCCGCCAGGACGCCGCGCGGGCGGCCTCGAGCATCCGCGTGCACACCGCCGTCGCCCGGTCGCGCCAGGCCGTGTCGCCGGTGGCGTCCGCTGCCGCCAGGAACGCCTCGACGAGGTGCATGGCCGCGTTGCCGCCGCGGTAGTCCTCGCGGTCGGTGAAGCCGGCGGCGTAGGACTCGTACGGCATCTGCGCGTCCTCGTCCCAGAAGCGGTCGAGCACGGTGCCCAGCGCCGCCTCGAGCAGGACGTGGGCGCGCGGGACCCCGGCCACCGACGCGGTCGACGCCGCGAGAACCACGAAGGCGTGCCCGTAGGCCTCTTTGCGGCCGCCGGGGGAGTCGAGGTCGCCGACCCACCCGCCGTGCTCCTGGTCGCGGTAGATGTCGAGCAGCGCAGCGGTGCCGGCGCGGGCCGCCTCGCGGTCGTCCTCGCGGCCGAGCATCGCGCCCAGCGCCAGGCAGTGCACCATGCGGCACGCGATCCACAGGGGCCGCCCGCGCGAGGGGTCGAGGCCGCCGTCGCGGGTGCGCCAGCCGAAACCCCCCGCGGGATGGGCGGATCCGGCCGCCCAGCCGAGGAGGCGCCGGGCCTCGGCCGCGCGCCACAGCGCGTGCGCCGCGCCCGCCGCCGAGGAGGGGTCGAGCAGGCTCACCGGGCCCGCCGCCGCAGCAGAGCCGGCTTGCCCGGCCGTCCGCAGCGCCGGGGGCCGGGCAGGCCGGTCATCCCGGGACGCGCGGGTCGGTCACCCGCTCGCGGATCGCCGCCGCGGCGTCGTCGTCCGGGGCCGCCTGCGCCTCGAGCTCGGCCTCCACGCGCTGCCGGTAGCGGGCCACCTCGCGCTCGCGGGTCGCGTCGTCCCAGCCCAGCACGTCGCCCATGAGCCGGGCCGCGTGCGGCGCCGCGCCGAGACCGCGGTCGCCCGCCTCGAGGTAGAGCCGGGTGCGACGCGTGAGCACGTCCTCGATGTGCAGCGCGCCCTCGTGGCTGGCCGCGTGCACGATCTCGACCGCCAGCGTGCCGGCGCCTCCGGGCACCTCCCGCGCGAGCTCGGGCTCCTCGTCGACGTGGAGCAGCAGCTCCGGCAGCAGCCGGCCGTAGCGGTGCGCGAGCCGGTCGAGGTGGGCGGCGTCGATGTTCTCCGTGCCGGGCCAGCCGGCGAGCTCGGCGAGCAGCGTCTCGGGCTCGCACGCCCCGAGCAGGGGGACCTCCGCGCTGCGCGAGGGCGGGAGCAGGTCCGGCCGGCCGGGGAAGAGGTCCTCGCCGCACGCGTCGACGGCGTCCTCGGCCATGACGCGGTACGTCGTGTACTTGCCGCCGGTGATCGTCACCAGGCCGCGCAGAGGGGAGCGCACGGTGTGCTCGCGCGAGATCTCCGACTCCGCCAGCCCCTCGGTGTCGACCAGGGGGCGCAGCCCGGCGTAGAGCCCGATGACGTCGTCCTCGGTGAGCCCGGAGGTGAGCGCGGCGTTGGCCTGCTCGAGCAGGTAGGAGATGTCGGCGTGCGTCGCGGAGGGGTGCGAGAGGCCGTGGTGCCACGTGGTGTCGGTGGTGCCGATCACCCAGGACCGCCCCCACGGCAGGACGAACAGCACCGACGTGCGCGTCCTGGTGATGAGGGCGACGGACGCGTCGATCCGGTCGCCGGGCACCACGATGTGCACGCCCTTGCTCGGCCGCATCCGGATCGGCTGCTCGACGCCGGCCAGCTGCTCGGTGATGCCGGCCCACACGCCGGTGGCGTTGACGACCACCGTGGCGGGCACGTCGTGCGACTGCCCCGTGGTGGCGTCGAGGACCTGCGCGCCCACGACGCGCTCGCCCTCGCGGGCGAACCCGACGACCCGGGCCCCGGCGACGAGCGAGGCGCCGTGCGCGGCGGCGGTGCGGGCCAGCTCGAGGGTGTGCCGGGCGTCGTCGACCTGCGCGTCGTGGTAGCGGATGGCCCCGGCGAGAGTCTCCTCGCGCAGCGACGGGAAGGCGCGCAGCGCGGCGGACTTGGACAGGTGGCTGTGGCGGGGGAGCGACGGCACCAGGCCGCCGAGCGTGTCGTAGAGCGTGAGGCCCGCGCCGACGTACGGCCGCTCCCAGATGCGGTGCGCCAGCGGGTAGAGGAACGGCAGCGGGGTCACGAGGTGCGGCGCGAGGTGGTCGAGCAGCAGGGCCCGCTCGCGCAGCGCCTCGCGCACGAGCGTGAAGTTGAACTGCTCGAGGTAGCGCAGGCCGCCGTGCACCAGCTTGCTCGACCGGCTCGACGTCCCCGCGGCGAAGTCGCGCTGCTCGACCAGGCCCACCGAGAGCCCGCGCAGCGCGGCGTCGAGGGCGATGCCGCAGCCGGTGACCCCGCCGCCGACGACGAGCACGTCGACCCCGGCGCGCAGCCGGTCCCAGGACTGCGTGCGGTAGTCCGCGTCGAGGCGGCCCGGCTCGCTCATCGCAGCGGCCCCGCTCCGTCGCCGGGCGTGGCGTCGACGAACGCGGGGCGGTGCAGGCCCGCGTCGTGGAACGCCGCGAGCACGGCCTCGCGCACCGTCTCGACCTCCGCGACGTCGACCAGCGCGATCGCGGAGCCGCCGAACCCGCCGCCGGTCATCCGCGCGCCGAGCGCCCCGGCGCCCAGCGCGGTGTCGACCACGAGGTCGAGCTCGAGGCACGAGACGGCGAAGTCGTCGCGCAGCGACACGTGCGACGCCGTCAGCACCTCCCCGACACCGCGCAGGTCGCCCCGGTCGAGCCGCTCCACCACGTCGCGCACCCGGCCATTCTCACCCACCACGTGGCGCACGCGAGCCCGCAGCACGGGGTCGGGCAGCCGGGCGAGCGCGGCGTCGAGGTCGGTCACGTCGCGCAGGGCCGGCACGCCGAGCATCCGGGCCGCCGTCTCGCAGGCGGCGCGGCGGTCGGCGTAGCCGCCGTCCACGAGGGCGTGACGCGCCCTGGTGTCCACCACCAGCAGCGCGAGGCCGTGCGCCGCGGGGTCGAACGGCACCTGACGCACCGCCAGGCTTCGGGCGTCGAGCAGCAGCAGGTGGCCCGCCCGGCCCAGGGCGCTGGCCATCTGGTCCATCACGCCGCAGGGCACGCCGACGAACTCGTTCTCGGCCCGCTGGGCGAGCAGCGCCGTCTCCACGAGGTCGAGATCGGCGCCTGCGAGGGCCAGCAGGGCGCCGGCCGTGGCGAGCTCGAGGCTGGCCGACGACGACAGCCCGGCCCCGAGCGGCAGGTCGCCGTCCACGAGCACGTCAGCCCCGACGACGGGGACGCCCCGCTCCGCCAGGGCCCAGGCGACGCCCGCGGGATAGGCCGCCCAGCCCGTCACCGTGCCGGGCGCGAGGTGGTCGAGGTCGACGTCGACGGGCTCGGCCGCGTGCCGGTGCGTCACCAGGCGCAGCACGCGGTCGGGACGCGGTGCGGCCCGCACGGTCGTGCCCAGCGTGAGCGCGAGCGGCAGGACCCACCCGTCGTTGTAGTCGGTGTGCTCGCCGATGAGGTTCACCCGCCCCGGCGCCCGCCAGGCCACGGTGGGCTCCCGGCCGTGCACGGCCGCGAAGGCGGCGGAGGACCCGGTCCCCACCTCGCCGTCCGCGGGGGTCACGACGGGCCGGCCGCGCGCAGCCGGGCGGCGACGTCCTCCGGGGTCCGGTCGTTGACGAACGCGCCCATGGCGGACTCCGAGCCGGCCAGGTACTTGAGCTTGTCGACGCTGCGCTGCACCGAGAAGAGCTCGAGGTGCAGCGCGGCGAGGTCACGTCGCTCGCGCACCGGCGCCTGGTGCCACGCGGCGATGTAGGGCAGCGGGATGCCGAAGAACGCGTCGCCCCGGCGGAGCAGGTCGAGGTAGACGTCGGCGAGCTCGTCGCGCTCGACGTCGGTGAGCGCTGCCAGGTCCGGCACGCGCCGGCGCGGGTAGAGGTGCATCTCCACGGGCCAGCGCGCCGCGAACGGCACGAACGCCACCCAGTGCTCGCTCTCGAGGACCACGCGGCTGCCGTCGGCCAGCTCGGCGTCGACGACGTCGTCGAACAGGTTCCGGCCGGTGGCGGCCAGGTGGCGTGCGGCGGAGTCCAGCTGCGCCCGCGTGACCGGGGTGACGAACGGATAGGCGTAGATCTGGCCGTGCGGGTGGCGCATGGTGACGCCGATGGCCTCGCCGCGGTTCTCGAACACGAACACCTGCTCGACGCCGGGCGTGCGCGAGAGCTCGGAGGTGCGGTCGGCCCAGGCCTCGATCACCAGCCGGGCCCGGTCGTGGTCGAGGTCGGCGAACGACGCGTCGTGGTCGGACGTGAAGCACACGACCTCGCACCGGCCCCAGGCCGGATGGTGCACGTGCACGCCGTCGTCCGCCACCTCGGACGGCGTGCCGACGAAGGCCGGGAACCGGTTCTCGAACACGACCACGTCGTAGTCGTCGCTGGGCACCTCGGTGAGGCGCCCGTCGCGGCTCGGGCACAGCGGGCAGTCGTCGGGCCCGGGCAGGAAGGTGCGGTCGAGCCGGTGCGCGGCCACCGAGACCCACTCGTCGCGCAGCGGGTCGTGCCGCAGGTCCGGCGCGTCCCCGCGGGGGTCGAGGTCGCGCTTGTCGATCGTCTCGCGCTCCGGCGACGAGTCGTCGTCGAAGTGCAGCAGCTCGCGTCCGTCGGCGAGCGTGACCACCGTGCGGCGTACGGGCCTCACCTCGCCCCCTCGTGCAGCTGCTCGACGGGCAGCCCGCGCCGGGCGACGACGACCTCAGGGACGCGCTCGCGCAGCACCGCCAGCGCCTCGGGCGGCATCTCGTCGTCGGTGATGAGGATGTCGGCGACGTCGAGCGGCACGATCGTCGACAGGCCGACGGTGCCCCACTTCGTGTGGTCGGCTACCACGACGAGGCGCCGGCCGGCCTCGACGAGGGCGCGGTCGGTCTCGCTCTCCATGAGGTTGGGCGTGGTGAAGCCGCTGCGCTCGTCCATGCCGTGGACGCCCAGGAAGACGAGGTCGAGGTGGAGGCTGCGCAGCGCGGCCACCGCGACCGGTCCGACGAGCGCGTCGGAGGGGGTGCGGATCCCGCCGGTGAGGACCACGGTCTGGTCGGAACGGCCGCTGGACAGCACGACGTCGGCGATCCGCATCGAGTTGGTGACGACGGTGAGGCCGGGGATGTCGCGCACGAGGTGCGCGAGGGTCCACGTGGTGGTGCCCGCCGAGATGCCCACGGCCGAGCCGGGCGAGATCAGCTCGGCGGCCACGTGGGCGATGGCGTCCTTCTCCACCTGGGCCCGCACCTGCTTGGCCTCGAAGCCGGGCTCGTGGTTGCTGCGCTCGCCGATCGCCATCGCGCCGCCGTGCACCTTGGTGAGCAGGCCGCGCTGGGCGAGGGCGTCGAGGTCGCGCCGCACCGTCATGTCGCTGACGCCGAGGGACTCGACGAGGCGGCTGACGCGCACCGCGCCCAGCCGCTCGAGCTCGTCGAGGATGTGCGCCTGGCGCTGCGAGGCGAGCGCGGTCACGCCGGACCTCCTTCACGCACCACGGCGACACCGCCCGCCGGCACAGTGACCGAGCCGGCGACGTGCTCCCCGCTCACGAGGTCGAGACCCTCGGCCGCGACGGTTGCGGCGGAGTCGGTGTGGTTGAGCACGAACAGCCACGAGCGGTCGTCGGAGCGACGCCGCACCACCTCGACACCGGGGACCGTCGCCGTCACCGGGACGACGCCCGCCTCCGCCACGACCCGTCCCACGATCCGCGCGGTCGTCGCCGCGTCGGTGCGGGTGGCGACGTACCACGCGACGCCCTCGCCGAGGGGGTGGCGGGTGACCGCCGGCATGCCGGGCACGGGACCGTCGACGTAGCGCACGACGGCCTCGGCGCCCTCGAGCCGGAGGTCCTCGGTCCAGACGTCCGCGCGGCCGCCGTCGTCGAGCGACACCGACTCGCCGGCCAGCAGCGGCGCGAACTCCTCGACGACGATGCCGAGCGTGTCGCGGAACGCGCCCGGGTAGCCGCCCGGTCGGATGTGGTCGTCGCGGTCGACGACGCCGGAGAAGTACGTGACCAGCGCGTGCCCGCCGCCGCGCACGTACGTGTCGAGCCAGGGGCCCACGGCGTCGTCGACGAGGTAGAGGGTGGGCACCACGACGAGGTCGTAGCCGTCGAGCGGGGCCCCGGGCGCCACGACGTCGACGGTGACGCCGAGCTCCCACAGCGCCTCGTGCAGGGCGCGGGCACGGTCGGGGTAGTGCACGTCGACGCTGGGGTGGCTGTCGAGCTCGCAGGCCCACCAGGCCTGCCAGTCCCACACCAGCGCGACCGACGACTGCACCCTGCTGCCGGCCACCTCGCCGAGCCGCTCGAGCAGGCTGCCGAGCTCCACGACCTCGCGCCAGAGCCGCGTCCCGGTGCCCGCGTGCGGGATGAGGCCCGAGTGGAACTTCTCCGCCCCAGCCACGGACGCCCGCACCTGGAAGACGTTGAAGCCGTCGGCGCCCCGGGCCACCTGCTGCAGCGCGTCGCGACGCAGCGCGCCCGGCCGCTTGGCCGGGTTGCGCGGCTGCCAGTTGACCGCGCTCGGCGACGTCTCCATGAGCAGCCACGGCTCGCCACCGGCGAGTCCGCGCACGGTGTCGGCGGAGAGCGCCGCCTCGACGTGCGTGCGGGGGTCGGCGAAGTCGGGGTAGTAGTCGTTGGAGACGACGTCCAGCTCGCGGGCCCAGGCCCAGTAGTCGAGCTGGTTGAACCTGGTCATCACCATGAGGTTAGTGGTGACGGGGATGCCGGGGGACAGCCGGTGCAGCACGTCCCGCTCGGCGACGAGCTCCTCGAGCAGCAGGTCGGAGGCGAACCGGCGGTAGTCCAGCTGCTGGGTCGGGTTGGCCCAGGCGCCGTCCGGGGTGATCCGCGGCGGCAGCACCTCCGCCAGGGACCCGTATCGCTGGCTCCAGAACGCGGTGCCCCACGCGCGGTTGAGCCCGTCGACGTCGCCGTAGCGGTCGGCCAGCCAGTCGCGGAACCGTCCGGCGCACGTGTCGCAGTAGCAGCGGGCGGTGTGGCAGCCGTACTCGTTGCCCACGTGCCACATCACCAGGGCCGGGTGCCCGTGGTAGCGCTCGGCCAGCGTCTCGACCAGCGCCAGGGCGCGCTCGCGCCACACGGCGGACGACGGGCAGTAGGCCTGGCGCGCGCCCGGCCAGCGCCGCCGGCCCTCGCGGTCGACGGGCAGGGCCTCGGGGTGCGCCGCGGTCAGCCACGGCGGGGGCGACGCGGTGGCCGTGGCCAGGTCGACCCCGATGCCGGCGCCGGCGAGCCCGTCGAGCACGTCGTCGAGCCAGCCGAGCTCGTAGCGGCCGGGTGCGGTCTCGAGGTTGGCCCAGGAGAAGACGCCCACCGTGGCCAGCGACACCCGCGCCTGGCCCATGAGCTCGAGGTCGTGCGCCCAGACCTCGCGCGGCCACTGGTCGGGGTTGTAGTCACCGCCGAACATCAGGCGACCGGGAAGCCAAGCCACGTGCGCAGCGTGGACCCGTCGGGACCCAAAGTCAACAATTGGCAACAGATCCGCTCACGCGCCCTCTGGTGCCCTTTGTGGGGCGTTGCGTCCGGCAAACGCCGGATATACCCCGGTATCAGCGGCTTTAGCGCGGGTCGTGCCCCGTGGCGACGCGACACGAAGAAATGTCAACGAAACATCTTCCCTCGGGAACGCTCGGGGCCTACAGTGCGGTCCTGTTGGGATCTGTGGGATCCCGTTGCTTCAGGAGGTAGCATGACGCAGGGTGCCTCGTTCGGGGACCAGACTTCGTTGGTGAGCCGGCGGCGCGTGCTCCAGGGCCTGGCCCTCGGTGCCGGGGTCGTCGCGGCCTCGCCGCTGCTCGCGGCCTGCGGGTCCTCGGAGAGCCCGGGCGCCACGGGCTCCGCCTCGGGCGGCGCAGGGTCGCCCAGCGGCACGGTGACGTTCGGCTCGAACGCCTCGGACGCGGTTCCGAAGGCGGCCTACCAGTCCGTGTTCGACGCGTTCACGAAGGCGTCGGGCGTGCAGGTCAAGGTGAACTCGGTCGACCACAACACGTTCCAGGAGCAGATCAACACCTACCTGCAGGGCACGCCCGACCAGGCGTTCACCTGGTTCGCCGGCTACCGCATGCGGTTCTTCGCCGACCAGGGGCTCTCGCAGCCGATCGACGACGTGTGGTCCAAGGTCGGAAGCCAGTTCAACGACTCGTTCAAGCAGGCCTCGACCGGCAACGACGGGCACCAGTACTTCGTGCCCTTCTACTACTACCCCTGGGCCCTCTTCTACCGGAAGAGCGTGTTCCAGGAGCTCGGCCTCGACGCCTCGAAGATCACCACGCTCGACGAGCTCAAGGCCGCGATGAGCACCATGCAGAAGAAGGGCCTGATCCCGATCGCCTTCGGCGACAAGGACGGCTGGCCCGCCATGGGCACCTTCGACTACATCAACCTGCGCACCAACGGCTACGACTTCCACGTCTCGCTCATGGCGGGCAAGGAGTCGTGGACCGACCCCAAGGTCAAGGCCGTCTTCCAGAACTGGGCCGACCTGCTGCCCTACCACCAGGAGGGCGCGCTCGGCCGCACCTGGCAGGACGCGGCCGGTGCGCTGCTCAACAAGAAGGCCGGCATGTACCTGCTCGGCATGTTCGTGGGCCAGCAGTTCCCCGACGGCCCGGACCGCGACGACCTCGACTTCTTCCCGTTCCCGGCGATCGAGTCCGCGTACGGCACCGACACGGTCGAGGCTCCCATCGACGGCTTCATGCTCTCGAAGGCGACCGACAACGTCGACGGCGCCAAGGCCCTGATGGAGTACCTGGCCAGCCCCGACGCGCAGAACATCTACCTCGCGTCCGACCCGAACAACGTCGGCACCAACAACGGCACCGACACCAGCAAGTACAACGCCCTCCAGAAGAAGGCGGCCGAGCTGGTGGGTCAGGCCAAGCACATCTCGCAGTTCCTCGACCGCGACACGCGTCCCGACTTCGCCTCGACGGTCATGATCCCGTCGATCCAGCAGTTCCTGGCGAAGCCGACCGAGATCGACCCGCTCCTCGAGAGCATCGAGCAGCAGAAGCAGGCCATCTTCTCGAGCTGACCTGAGACGCTTCTCGCCATGGCGACCTCCGCAGCGACGGCGGCGACGACGGACAAGCGCCGTCGTCGCCGCCGCTCGGTCTTCTCACGCTCGGACAAGATCGTCCTGAGCCTCCTCGTCGGCGTCCCGACGTTCATCGTCATCGCGCTGGTGTGGGTGCCGACGATCCTGTCGATCATCCTGTCGTTCACCTCGTGGAACGGCATCGGCGGGATCGGTCGCATCAAGTTCGTCGGGCTGCGCAACTACGAGCAGATCTTCACGATCTACCCCGCCTTCTGGTCGGCGGTGCGCAACAACGTCCTGTGGCTCGTCGTGCTCCTGCTCATCGCGACGCCCCTGGGGATGCTGCTCGCCTACCTGCTCGACAAGGGGCTCAAGGGCAGCTTCTTCTACCAGACCGCCTTCTACATGCCGGTCGTGCTCTCGCTGGCCGTCATCGGCATCATCTGGCAGTTCATGTACGCGCCGGAGCTCGGTCTGATCAACAACGTGCTCGGCAAGACCGCGCCGGGCGACCAGATCGACTGGCTGGGCAACAAGGACCTCAACATCTGGGCCGCGCTGGTCGCCGCCTCGTGGCGCCACGTCGGCTACATCATGATGATCTACCTGGCCGGCCTGAAGGGCGTCGATCCGACTCTGCGCGAGGCGGCCGCCATCGACGGTGCCTCCGAGTGGCAGACGTTCGTCCGGGTGGTGTTCCCGGCGATGCGGCCGGTCAACGTGGTGGTGCTGGTCATCACCATCATCGAGGCGCTGCGCGCGTTCGACCTCGTGTTCATCATCAACGGCGGCCGCAACGGACTCGAGCTCCTGTCGGTGCTCGTCTACGACAACATCGTCGGCGAGGCCAGCCGGATCGGCTACGGCTCGGCCATCGCCGTCATCCTGCTGCTCATATCGATCGGACCGATCATGTACTACCTGATCAACGCCTTCCGCAAGGAGAACGCGTGAGCGCCGAGGCCGTGCCGAGCGGCGCGGCGCTGGTCCGGGACACCACGCACGACGAGGCCCGCGCCCGGGTGGGCCGGCGTCGGCGGCGGCGGCACTGGGTGTCGTACACGGTGCTCACGGTGCTGTCGGTGCTGTGGCTGATCCCGATCCTCTGGACCTTCTACCTGTCGTTGCGCCCCTACGACGAGACCCAGAGCGCCGAGAGCATCTTCAGCCGGCCCAAGACGCTCAACTTCGACAACTACGTCCACGCGTGGCAGCAGTCGGACTTCCTGCACTTCTTCATCAACTCGGCGATCATCACGATCCCTGCGGTGCTGATGACGCTCTTCCTTGCATCGCTGATCGCCTTTGCGGTGAGCCGGTACTCGTTCCGGTTCAACCTCGCGCTGCTGCTGGTGTTCACCGCGGGCAACCTGCTCCCGCCGCAGATCATCCTGGTGCCGCTCTACCGGATCTACCTGGCGCTGCCCCTCCCGCACGTCCTCAACGACAAGGAGGTCTGGTACGACTCCTACTGGGGCGTGGTGGCCATCCACGTCGCGTTCCAGATGGGGTTCGCGGCCTTCGTGCTGAGCAACTTCATGAAGGCGCTGCCCTCCGAGCTCACCGAGGCGGCGCTCGTCGACGGGGCCTCGGTCTGGCGGCAGTACCGCTCGATCATCCTGCCGCTCTGCCGGCCCGCCCTCGCGGCGCTCGGGGTGCTGCTCACGACCTGGATCTACAACGACTTCCTGTGGGCACTGGTGCTCATGAGCACCGGGGCGAAACGGCCCATCACCGCCGCCCTGAACAACCTCAAGGGCGAGTACTTCACCGACCTCAACCTGCTGGCTGCCGGCGCCATGATGGCGGCCATCCCCACGCTGATCGTGTTCTTCGTCCTCCAGAGGCAGTTCGTCGGCGGCCTCACCCTGGGGGCCACGAAGGGCTAGGCGCGGGGCCGGCGGCGTCCGGCGCGCCGGGTCCCCCACAGCGCCCCCCGTCCTTGCCTAGGATCGGCGCATGGACGGGCCTCACGCCGGGCGAGCGGCGCGCCGCCGAGCGGGGGAAGCGTGAGCGAGTTCCTGCTCAACCTCGGCGTGGTGCTCGTGTTCACGCTGATCGGTGGTTTCTTCGCCGCTGCCGAGATCGCCCTGGTGTCGCTGCGCGAGAGCCAGGTTCACCGGATCGCCGCCGAGCGCGGCCGCCGGGGCGCCCGGCTGGCGGCGCTCACGTCGGACCCCAACCGCTTCCTCGCGGCCGTCCAGCTCGCCGTCACCACGGCGGCCTTCCTGTCCGCAGGGTTCGGCGCCTCGCAGATGTCGCCGCAGGTGGCGCCGCTGCTGGAGAACATCGGGCTGTCGGCGGGGGTCGCCGACGCCACGGCGTTCGTGCTGGTGACGCTCCTGCTGGTGTACCTGTCGCTCGTGCTGGGCGAGCTGACCCCCAAGCGGATCGCGCTTCAGCGCGCGGAGGGCATCGCGATCGCCACGGCGGCCCTCATCGACCGGCTGGCACGGGTGGCCCGCCCGTTCATCTGGCTGCTCTCGGTGTCGACCGACCTTCTCGTGCGCGCCGTGGGCGGCGACCCCACCGCCAACAAGGAGATCATCACCGAGGACGAGCTGCGCGGGATCGTCGCCTCGCAGGAGACCCTCACGGCGCAGGAGCGCGCGCTGATCGACGACGTGTTCGACGCCGGCGAGCGCGAGGTGCGCGAGGTGATGGTGCCGCGCACCGAGGTGGACTTCCTCGACGCGACGCTGCCGGCGTACAAGGCCGCTCGGGCGGTCTCGGACATGCCGCACTCGCGCTACCCCGTGTTCCGCGGCTCCCAGGACGACATCGTGGGCTTCGTGCACATCCGCGACATCCTGAACCCGGACGTCGTCGACCGCGGGATCCGGCTCGAGGAGCTCTGCCGCGAGGTGCTGTCGCTGCCCGGGAGCAAGCAGGTGCTCCCCGCGATGTTCGAGATGCGCGCCGCCGGCGCCCACCTCGCGATCGTCGTCGACGAGTACGGCGGCACCGCCGGCATCGTGACGCTCGAGGACCTCGTCGAGGAGCTCGTGGGCGAGATCCGCGACGAGTACGACCTCGAGGAGGTCGTGTCCCGTCCCGTGGGCGGCGACCTCGAGGTCGACGGGCTGCTCAACCTCGACGACTTCGAGGACCAGACGGGGATCGAGCTGCCCGAGGGCCCGTACGAGACCGTCGCCGGCTACGTCGTCGCCGCCCTGGGCCGCCTGCCGGAGGTCGGCGAGACCGTGGAGCTCGAGGGCACCGTGCTCACGGTGACCGAGCTCGACGGCCGGCGTGCGGCCCGGATCCGCGTCACCCGCCCCGGGACAACCGGGTCGCGGGAGGGCGGGGCGCCGGTGGAAGAATCCCCCGCATGACCCAGCCCCGCGTCCTGTCCGGCATCCAGCCCACCGCCGGCTCGTTCCAGCTCGGCAACTACCTCGGTGCCGTGCGCAACTGGGTCTCGCTCCAGGACGACCACGACGCGTACTACATGGTGGTCGACCTGCACGCGATCACGGTCGAGCAGGACCCGGTCCGGCTGCGCGAGAACATCCGCCTCGCCTACGCCCAGATCATCGCCGCCGGCGTCGACCCGTCGGCGTCCACCCTGTTCGTGCAGAGCCACGTGCCCGAGCACGCGCAGCTGTGCTGGGTCATGGAGTGCATGACCGGGTTCGGCGAGGCGTCGCGCATGACGCAGTTCAAGGACAAGTCCGCGCGCAGCGGGTCCGACCACGCCTCGGTGGGCCTGTTCACCTACCCGATCCTCCAGGTCGCCGACATCCTCGTGTACCAGGCCGACGGCGTCCCCGTGGGCGAGGATCAGCGCCAGCACCTCGAGCTCACCCGCGACCTCGCGCAGCGGTTCAACCACCGCTACGGGCCCACGTTCACCGTCCCCACGCCGCTGATCGTGAAGGAGACGGCGAAGATCACCGACCTCCAGGACCCCACGGCGAAGATGAGCAAGTCGCTCCCGCACGGAGCGGTGTTCCTGCTCGACGACGCCAAGGTGATCGCCAAGCGGATCCGCTCGGCGGTCACCGACAGCGAGAGCGAGGTGCGGTTCGACCCGGTCACCAAGCCCGGCGTCTCCAACCTGCTCACGATCCTGGCCACCCTCACCGAGCGCAACGTCGAGTCGGTCGCGAAGGACTACGACGGCAAGGGCTACGGCGCGCTCAAGGCCGACACCGCCGACGCCGTCGTCGCCTTCGCCGAGCCGTTCGCGGCGACCGTGCGCGAGCTCGTGGGCGACCCGGCCGAGCTCGCCCGGCTCATGGCGCAGGGCGCGCACCGTGCCCGCGAGGTCGCCTCCACCACGCTGGCCACCGTCTACGACCGGCTGGGCTTCCTGCCGGCCGGAGGGTGAGCGGCACCCGCCTCATCGGGGTCGCCGTCGCGGTCCCGGACCCCTGGGGCGCCGAGCTGGAGGCCTGGCGGGCCTCGTTCGGCGACCCCCTCGCCTCGGCGATCCCGGCGCACGTCACCCTGCTCCCGCCCACCGCCGTGGCCGACCCGGACCTGCCCGGGGTCGAGGAGCACCTGGCGGCGGCGGCCGGCTCGGTCGCGCCGTTCCGGGTGCTGCTGCGCGGCACGGGCACCTTCCGCCCCGTCTCCCCGGTGGTGTTCGTGGCGATCGCCCGCGGGATCAGCGCCTTCGAGGCCCTGGAGCGGCGGGTGCGGTCCGGCCCGCTCGCCCGCGACCTCGACTTCCCCTACCACCCGCACGTCACGGTCGCCCACGACCTGCCCGACGCGACGCTCGACACCGCCTTCGACGCCCTCGCCGGCTTCAGCGCCGAGCTCGAGGTGCGCGAGTTCGTCCTGTACGTGCACTCCGAGGGTGCCTGGCACCCGCGGTCGACCTTCCCGCTGGGCGGTGCCCGGCGTCCGTCCGGAACCTCGACCGGCTGAGCGGCCCGGTCAGGACTCCGGCCGCTGCGGCGGACGGATCACCCGCACGTTGCCGCTGGAGCCACCCGCACCGGACGACGGCGGCCGCTGCGGCGACGGCGTGCGCCCCGGGGCCCGCGGCTCGGTCCGTTGCTGCTCGCCCGGGCCTTCCTCGCGGTCGTGAGCGGCCTCGTCCACCCGCGCCGCGGGGCGCGCACGCGGGGGCGCGGGGGGCTCCTCGACGTCGTCCTGACCCGCCGGGGCCGCGGCGGCCGGGGTGGTGCCGGCCGGCGGCACCTCGATGCCCCCGACCAGGGGGACCGGCCCGGTCTCGTCGCTCGCGGACGCCGACCCCTCGGCGAGCGGCCCGGAAGCACCGGCCGGCTCCGGCTGCGCGGCCGGCGGCGCAGGTGCGGCACCGGCCGGCGCCGGGCGCGAGGGCGGCCGCTGCACGCGGACCCCGGTGCCGGTGGGAGCGGCAGGCTGCTCGACCCGGTGCGCCGACGCGGCCGGCGCCCCCGTCGTTCCGGGCGCCGGCCCCTCGGCAGGAGGCTCGGGCCGCGCGGAGCCGTCGTCGCGCGACCACCGGCGCAGCCACAGCACGCCGAGCAGCAGCACGACCACGACGGCGACCACGGTGGCCACCATCACGGGGGAGGTGCCCGACGCCGCGACGGCCGCCGTCGTGCTGGCGGCGGCCGCAGCCACCCCGGGTGCGGCGGCGACGGGGCTCGAGGTCGTGGTGGCCGGCGGGTCGCCGGGCTCGACGAGGGTGCCGACGGGCCGCAGCTTGCCGAGGTTGGCGAAGCCCCAGTCGAGCAGGGAGCGGGCCGCGCTCTCGGTGGGCTCGTGGATCTGGAACAGCGTCACCACCAGCGTGTGCCCGTCGCGGCGGGCCGCCCCCCAGAACGTGCGGTGCGCGATGGAGGTGAAGCCGGTCTTGCCGCCGATCGTGCCCGGGTAGCCGTGGATGAGCAGGCGGTTCTGGCCGTAGATCTTGTAGGTGTGCCGCTTCTGGCCGGGCTTGACCGGCCGTCCGGGGAAGTCGTAGCTGATGGTGCGGGTCACCGTGCGGAAGTCCGGGATCGCGAGCGCGGCCCGGGCCATGAGCGCCATGTCGTAGGCGCTGCTGCGCTGGTGGGGGGCGTCGAGCCCGCTGTCGTTGCTGACGACGGTGTCGTCGGCGTGCAGGTGGGCGGCCATGGCCCGCATCTCGCGCACCGTGTGGACCATGCCGCCGTTGGCGTCGGCGAGCGCCGCGGCGGCGTCGTTCGCGCTGGGCAGCAGCAGGCCGTGCCACAGGTCCCACACGGTGTACGTGGCCCCGGGGACGATGCCCACGTGGCCGCCGTCCGCGCTGGCCTCGTCGTAGGTCGCCGTCCAGACCATGTTCCGGTCGAGCTTGGGCATGAGGGTGACCGCGGTGAGAGTCTTGAGCGTGCTCGCCGGGTACACGCGGGTGTGCGCGCCCTTGGCGGCCAGCACCTCGCCCGTGGTGAGGTCGGCGAGCAGCCAGGTGTCGGCCTGCACCGACGGCAGCTTGGTCGCGCCGGCCTGCCGGTGCACCACGATCCCGGGCGAGGCCAGCTCCGGGCCGCCCACGACGTCGGACCCGGCAGCGGCCGCCGCCCGTGCCGCCACGTCGTCGCCCGCCGTCGCACGCGCCGCTGCCCCGGTCGCCGCGGACGCCGGGACGCCGGCGGCGAGGAGGAGGCCCGTCGCGCAGGCCACGACCCGCACGACGGCCCAGCGGCGAGGCGTCAGCACCCAGGGAGGGTAACCCGGTGCGGCCCCCGCGGTGACCACCTCGACGCCGCCGGAGCCGCGGCACGCGCTCCCCGCGCGGCGAGGCGGGAGCCGTCCGCACTAGCGTGAGCGCGTCACCTCGAGGAGGTCCCGCATGACCCGCCGCACGGAGTCCGGACTGCCCTTCAAGCCGGTGTACGGCCCGGACGACCTCGCCGGGTGGGACCCGGCCGAGCGCATCGGCGAGCCCGGCGCGTTCCCGTTCACGCGCGGCGTCTACCCCACGATGTACACCGGCCGCCCCTGGACGATGCGCCAGTACGCCGGCTTCGGCACCGCGGCCGAGTCCAACGCGCGCTACCAGCAGCTCATCGCGGCCGGCACGACCGGCCTGTCGGTCGCCTTCGACCTGCCCACGCAGATGGGCTTCGACTCCGACCACCCGCTCGCGCACGGCGAGGTCGGCAAGGTGGGGGTGGCGATCGACTCCATCGAGGACATGCGCGTGCTCTTCGAGGGCATCCCGCTGGGCGAGGTCTCGACGTCGATGACCATCAACGCCCCCGCGGCAGTGCTGCTGCTCCTCTACCAGCTCGTGGCCGAGGAGCAGGGGGTCGCCGCCTCCGAGCTGACGGGCACGATCCAGAACGACGTGCTCAAGGAGTACATCGCCCGCGGCACCTACATCTACCCGCCGGCCGCCTCGATCCGCCTGATCACCGACATCTTCGCGTACTGCCGGGCCGAGATCCCGCGGTGGAACACGATCTCGATCTCCGGCTACCACATGGCCGAGGCGGGGGCGACGCCCGCGCAGGAGATCGCGTTCACCCTGGCCGACGGCATCGCCTACGTGCGCGCCGCCGTGGCCGCGGGGATGCACGTGGACGAGTTCGCCCCCCGGCTCGCGTTCTTCTTCGTGTCGCGCACGACCATCCTTGAGGAGGTGGCCAAGTTCCGTGCCGCGCGCCGGATCTGGGCCCGCGTCATGAAGGAGGAGTTCGGCGCGCAGGACCCGAAGAGCCTCATGCTGCGCTTCCACACCCAGACCGCCGGCGTGCAGCTCACGGCCCAGCAGCCCGAGGTCAACCTCGTGCGCGTGGCCGTCCAGGGGCTCGCGGCGGTGCTCGGGGGCACCCAGTCGCTGCACACGAACTCCTTCGACGAGGCCATCGCCCTGCCGACGGCCAAGGCGGCCCGCCTCGCGCTGCGCACCCAGCAGGTGCTCGCCTACGAGACCGACGTGACCGCCACGGTCGACCCGTTCGCCGGCTCCTACGTCGTCGAGTCGCTGACCGACGAGGTGGAGGCGGCCGCCCTCGCGCTCATGGCCCAGGTGGAGGAGCTCGGCGGCGCCGTGGCGGCGATCGAGCGCGGGTTCCAGAAGGGCGAGATCGAGCGGTCGGCGTACGCGGTGGCCCAGCAGATCGACGCCGGCGAGCGCGTGGTCGTGGGGGTCAACCGGTTCACCGTCGACGAGGAGGAGCACTACGAGCCCCTCCGCGTGGACCCCACCATCGAGGACACCCAGCGCGAGCGGCTGGCCCGGCTGCGCGCCGAACGCGACCAGGCGGCGGTCGACGCCGCGCTCGAGGCCGTGCGCGCGGCGGCGCGCGGCACCGACAACGTCCTCTACCCGCTGCGCGACGCCCTGCGTCTGCGGGCCACGGTGGGGGAGGTGTCCGACGCCCTGCGCGACGTCTGGGGCCTCTACACGCCGGCCGTCGTCTTCTGAGCTCGGATCCGTCCCAGGCGGGGAGGCCGGTTGCGGGCGGGGAGGCGTGTTCGGGCGGTGCGGGTCGGGCCGCCCGTCTCTCCGGGCGGTCAGGCTTGATCCCTGCGAGCCGGGCGGCCCGACCCTCCCCTCGCGCAGGGGTGCGGTCGGATGCGAGCCCTGGGGACGTGGTGCCGGTGCCGGTGCCGGTGCCGTGGCCGTTGCGGGCGGTGCGGGTCGGGCCGCCTGTCTCTCCGGGCGGTCAGGCTTGATCCCTGCGAGCCAGGCGGCCCGACCCGCCCCTCGCTGACGTCGGGGCGTGTCACAGGGCCGTGGACCGTGTCTACGGGTGGTCGAGTCGCCCCCGGTGCTGCCCTATGCCGGGTGGTGGTTGCGGGCGGTGCGGGTCGGGCCGCCCGTCTCTCCGGGCGGTCAGGCTTGATCCCTGCGAGCCAGGCGTCCCGACCCGCCCCTCGCTGTCGCCGGGCCGGGTCGCCGGAGGGTCGAATCGCGGGCTCGCGCCCACTGCGCGCCCGCCTCCGGTGGGGTCCGGATGCCGAACGTGGGGGTGGTCCGGGAGGGCTCGGAACTCACGGTTCGTTCACCTCGGTCACGGATCGGTTGCGGAGCCGGACGGCGACGCCGCTCGGGTCTCGACCACCACGCCGCGACCACTAGGGTCGGTCTGTTCACGCGCCCGGCCGAGCGGCCGGGCCTCGGAAGGAGACCCCCTTGCTGAAGGGCCTGAAAGTAGCCACCGTGCTCGCAGCCGGTGCGCTCGCGCTCGCCGCTTGCGGCAGCAGCACTGCCGACAACACGAGCAGCTCGCCTGCCGCGTCGTCGTCGGCGCCTGCCACGACCGTCAAGGTCGGCATGGCCTACGACATCGGCGGCCGCGGCGACAAGTCGTTCAACGACTCCGCCGCCGCCGGCCTCGACCAGGCCAAGACCGAGCTCGGCGTCGAGACCAAGGAGCTGTCCGCGGTCCCGAACGAGACCGACGCGCAGAAGGCCGCGCGGCTCACCCTCCTGGCGCAGGGCGGCTACGACCCGATCATCGCGGTGGGCTTCGCCTACGCGCCGGCGCTCAAGACCGTCGCGGCGAAGTTCCCGAACGTCCACTTCGCGATCGTCGACGACTCGACGATCACGGCGAACAACGTGGCCGACCTCATCTTCGCGGCCAACCAGGCGTCCTACCTGGTCGGCGTGATCGCGGCGCAGGCGTCCAAGACGCACAGCGTCGGTTACATCGGCGGCGTGAACGTGCCGCTGCTGGTCTCCTTCCAGAAGGGCTTCGACGCCGGCGTGAAGGCGACGGACCCGACCGCGAAGATCCAGGACAAGTACCTCACCCAGCCCCCGGACTTCAGCGGCTTCAACGCCCCTGACAAGGGCAAGGCCACCGCGGCCGGCATGTTCGACGCCGGTGCCGACGTCGTCTACGCCGCCGCCGGCGGCTCGGGCTCGGGTGTGTTCACCGCCGCCAAGGCGGCCAAGGGCTGGGCGATCGGCGTCGACTCCGACCAGTACCTCTCGGCCGACCCCGCGGTGAAGGACGTCATCCTCACCTCGGCGCTGAAGAACGTGAACGTCGCGGTCTTCGACGTCATCCAGGCTGCGGTCAAGGGCTCGCCGCTGTCCGGCGTGCAGACCTACGACCTCAAGAACGGCGGCGTGGGCTACTCCAAGTCCAACCCCGCCGTCCAGCCCTACGAGGCCAAGGCCGACGCCGCTGCCCAGGCGATCATCTCGGGCAGCATCACGGTGCCCGGCTCCTGACCTGACACCGGCTCGGGAACGACCACGGCTTCGGCTCGGACGCGATAGCGTCCGAGCCGAAGCACGTCAGGGCAGGGATGGAGGAGAGGGTCATCGCCACCGACAGCCCCGCGGGCGACATCGCCGTCGCGCTCCGAGGGATCACCAAGACGTTCCCCGGCGTCCGCGCGAACTACGACATCGACATCACGGTGCGCCGCGGCACCGTGCACGCCATCGTCGGTGAGAACGGCGCGGGCAAGTCGACCCTCATGAAGACGCTGTACGGGATGCACCGCCCCGACGAGGGCACGATCGAGATCGACGGCGTCCCGGTCACCCTGCGCTCGCCCTCGGACGCCATCGCGCGCGGCGTCGGCATGGTGCACCAGCACTTCCAGCTCGCCGACAACTTCACCGTCCTCGAGAACGTGGTGCTCGGCGACGAGCCGACGTCCGCGGGCTTCCTCAACCTCGGCGCGGCCCGCGCCCGGATCGAGGACATCGGCCGCACCTACCGGCTCACCGTCGACCCGGACGCCCTCGTCGAGGACATCGGCGTCGGCGACCGCCAGCGCGTCGAGATCATCAAGGTGCTCTTCCGCGGCTGCCGCACCCTCATCCTCGACGAGCCCACCGCGGTGCTCGTGCCGCAGGAGGTCGAGCAGCTGTTCCGGGCCCTGGCCGAGCTGAAGAGCCAGGGGCTCACCGTCATCTTCATCTCGCACAAGCTCGACGAGGTGCTCTCGGTGGCCGACGAGATCACCGTGATCCGCGGCGGCACCACGGTCACCACGGTGCTGCCCAGCGAGGTCGACGCGCGGCAGCTCGCCGAGCTGATGGTGGGCAGCGAGCTGCCCTCGCCCGGCACTCGCGAGTCGACCGTCACGGACCGCACGGTGCTCGAGGTTGAGGGCCTGTCGCTGGTGAACGACGCCGGCCGGCAGGTGCTCGCGGACATCGGGCTCACGATCCACGCCGGCGAGGTCGTGGGCATCGCCGGGGTCGAGGGCAACGGCCAGGCCGAGCTGGTCGAGACGATCATGGGGATGCACACGCCCGCGAGCGGCACCGTGCGGCTCGAGGGCGAGGACATCACCGGCTGGAGCACCCGCGCGCGGCGCGAGGCCGGCGTCGGCTACATCCCCGAGGACCGCACGCGCCACGGGCTGCTGCTCGAGGCGCCGCTGTGGGAGAACCGCGTCCTCGGCCACCAGACCCAGGCGCCCAACGCCAAGGGCGTGCTCATCGACCGGCGCGGCGCGCGCACGGACACCCAGCGGATCATCGACGAGTACGACGTGCGCACCCCCGGCATCGACGTCATGGCCTCGTCCCTGTCCGGCGGCAACCAGCAGAAGCTGATCGTCGGCCGGGAGATGAGCAACGACCCCCGCCTGCTCGTGGCGGCGCACCCCACGCGCGGTGTCGACGTCGGCGCGCAGGCGGCCATCTGGGACGAGATCCGCAAGGCGCGCGCCGAGGGGCTCGGCGTGCTGCTGATCTCCGCGGACCTCGACGAGCTCATCGGGCTGTCGGACACGATCAGGGTTCTGCTGCGCGGCCGCTTCGTCGCGGAGGCCGATCCGCTCACGGTCACTCCGGAGCAGCTCGGGTCCGCGATGACCGGCGCCGGAGGTGGGGAGTCGTGAGGAAGTTCGCCTTCGCGCTGGCCGCGCCGCTGCTGGCGCTGGCCTTCGCCTTCCTGGTCACCACGATCATCCTGATCGTGTCCGGGCACCCGCCGATCGACACGTACAAGCAGATGTGGGACTACGGCATCCAGCCGGACAGCCTCTCGCTGACGCTCAACCTGTCGACGACGTACTACCTGGCCGCCATCGCCGTCGCGATCGGGTTCAAGATGAACCTGTTCAACATCGGCGTCGACGGCCAGTACCGGCTCGCCGCGCTGTTCGCCGCCTACGTCGGCGGGCAGATCTCGCTGCCCCCCGTGCTGCACGTGACCGTCATCATCGCCACGGCGATGATCGTCGGCGCGCTGTGGGCGGGGGTGGCGGCCGTGCTCAAGAACCGCCGGGGCGTGAGCGAGGTCATCTCGACGATCATGCTCAACTACGTCGCCACCGGCATCATCGCCTTCCTGCTCACGGAGGGCCGGTTCGGCGTCCTGGCCGAGGGCAGCAACAACATCGGGACGCCGACCATCCCCGACAGCGGGCACGTGCCGGGGATCCCGCTGATCCCGGACGCGTTCGACCCCGTGTACGGCCTGATCTTCCTGGCCGCCGCGGTCGGCATCGGCTACTGGTGGATGCTCAACCGCACGAGGTTCGGCTTCGACCTGCGCGCCACCGGGCTCTCGCCCACGGCAGCCGCGGCCAGCGGCATCAACGGCAAGCGCATGGTGCTGTTCGTGATGCTGCTCTCCGGCGCGCTGGCCGGCCTCATCGGTATGCCGCAGCTGCTCGGCGTCTCCATGACCTACAACCTCGACTTCCCGGCGGGTCTCGGCTTCACCGGCATCGCGATCGCGCTGCTCGGCCGCAACAGCCCGATCGGCATCGTGTTCGGCGCGCTGCTGTGGGCCTTCCTCGACTCCTCGCGCCAGATCCTCGACCTCACCGGCGTCTCCAAGGAGATCGTCACGATCATGCAGGGCGTGGCGGTGCTCTCGGTGGTCGTCGCCTACGAGCTGGTCCGGCGCTACAGCATCCGCGCGCAGCAGCGCGAGGTGGGACGCCAGCTCGCGGCCGAGACGCCGATGGCGGAGGCCGCGGCATGACGACCAAGCTCGGTCTCCCGACCCCCGGCGAGGTCGCCGGCACCGTCGCGCTCCAGCGGCGCACCGTCCGCCTCACCGGCTGGCGGCTCGCGGTGGCGCTCGCCGGCCTGGTCGCCGTGATCTCGGCGGTGCGCATCATCACTGGGGCCCAGGAGCTCGACTCCGCCGGCACCATCGCCGCGGCGATCGGTTTCGCGATCCCGCTGGGGATGGCCGGTCTCGGCGGCCTGTGGTCCGAGCGCTCCGGCGTCGTCAACATCGGCCTCGAGGGGATGATGATCCTCGGCACGTGGGGCGCCGGCTGGGCCGGCACGCTCTACGGACCGTGGTGGGGTCTGCTGGCCGGCGTCGTGCTCGGGGCGATCGGCGGCCTGGTGCACGCGATCGCGACGGTGACCTTCGCCGTCGACCAGATCGTCTCCGGCGTCGCGATCAACCTGCTGGGGCTCGGCGTCACGCAGTACCTGTCCACGCTGGTGTTCCCGAACCAGCCCACCCAGTCCGACCAGATCCCGCCGATCAGCACGTTCACGATCCCGGGGCTCTCGGACTGGTCGGCGAGCCTCGCGGACCACCAGTGGTTCTTCGTCTCCGACCTCGGCAGCATGGTGCACGCGGTCACCACCGACGTCCCCTACACCACGCTCATCGCCGTGGCGCTGCTGCCGATCACGTTCTACGTGCTCTGGCGCACGGCGTTCGGCCTGCGGCTGCGCTCCTGCGGCGAGGCGCCGTACGCAGCGGAGTCGCTCGGCGTCAACGTGTACTTCCACAAGTACGTCGCCGTCGTCGTGTCCGGCGGCCTGGCGGGCTTCGGCGGCGCGGTGCTGGCGACGGTGCTCTCGGGCATCTACCGCGAGGGGCAGACCCAGGGCCAGGGCTTCATCGGCCTGGCCGCGATGATCTTCGGCAACTGGCGTGTGGGCGGCCTCGCCTCGGGCTCGCTGCTGTTCGGCTACACGCAGGCGATGCAGCTGCGCAGCGGCGACGCCGTGCACGCGCTGCTGCTCGTGATCGTGATCGGCCTGGTGCTCTTCGCCCTGTTCCGTGCCTACCGGCGTGCCGTGACCCCCGCGGTGGGTGCGCTCGTCGTCGCCGTCGTCGTGTTCCTCTGGTACCGCGCGACCGACCAGCTGCCCGACCAGGTCGCCTACGTGACCCCTTACGTCGCCACGCTGCTCGTGCTCTCGCTCGCCTCGCAACGACTACGCATGCCCGCGGCGGACGGGCGCCCGTACATCAAGGGTCAGGAGCACTGACCCGTGCCCGTCGAGGTCGACTGGGACCGGCTGCACGACGCGGCGGTCGAGGTCATGCAGCGCGCCTACGCGCCCTACAGCCGGTTCAAGGTGGGGGTGGCGGGGCTGGTCGACGACGGCCGCGTGGTGGTGGGCTGCAACGTCGAGAACGCCGCCTACGGCGTGGCCCTGTGCGCGGAGTGCGGCATGGTGTCCGCGCTGCACGCCGGCGGCGGCGGCCGGCTCGTGGCTGTGTCGTGCGTGGACGCCGACGGCGACGCGCTGATGCCGTGCGGCCGGTGCCGCCAGCTGCTGTGGGAGAACGGCGGACCCGACTGCCAGGTGATGTCGCCCGAGGGCGTGCTCACGATGGCGCAGGTCCTCCCGCTCGCGTTCGGCGCGGGGGACATCGACAAGGTCACCGGGGAGCCGCATGACTGAGCCGTTCGCCGCGGTCGACGTGATCGTGGCCAAGCGCGACCGCCACGAGCTCACCGACGCGCAGATCGACTGGGTGATCGACGCCTACACCCGCGGTGCGGTGGCCGACGAGCAGATGTCGGCGCTGGCCATGGCCGTGCTGCTCAACGGCATGACCCCCCGCGAGATCGCCCGGTGGACGGCGGCCATGATCGCCAGCGGCGAGCGGATGGATTTCGCGTCGGTGGGCCGCCCGACCTCGGACAAGCACTCGACCGGCGGCGTCGGCGACAAGATCACGCTGCCGCTGGCCCCGGTGGTGGCCGCGTGCGGTGCGGCGGTGCCTCAGCTCTCCGGCCGGGGCCTCGGCCACACCGGCGGCACGCTGGACAAGCTCGAGTCGATCCCCGGGTGGCGCGCGTCGCTGACCAACGACGAGATGCTGGCGGTGCTGCGCGAGGTGGGCGCCGTGGTGTGCGCGGCCGGCGACGGCCTCGCGCCCGCGGACAAGAAGCTGTACGCGCTGCGCGACGTCACGGGCACGGTGGAGGCGATCCCGCTGATCGCCAGCAGCATCATGAGCAAGAAGATCGCTGAGGGCACCGGCGCGCTCGTGCTCGACGTCAAGGTCGGCTCCGGTGCGTTCATGAAGACCCACGAGCGGGCCGCGGAGCTCGCCCGCACGATGGTGGCGCTGGGGGAGGACGCCGGCGTGCGCACCCGCGCGCTGCTCACCGCGATGGACACCCCGCTCGGCCTCACCGCCGGCAACGCCCTCGAGGTGCGCGAGTCGGTCGAGGTGCTCGCCGGCGGCGGCCCGGCCGACGTCGTGGAGCTCACCCTCGTGCTGGCCCGCGAGATGCTCGACGCCGCGGGCGTGCACGGGCCGGACCCGGCGGACGTGCTGGCCGACGGCCGGGCGATGGACGTGTGGCGCCGGATGATCAGCGCCCAGGGGGGCGACCCCGACGCGCCGCTGCCGGTCGCCGCGGAGACGCACGTCGTGACCGCCTCGAGCAGCGGGGTGCTCGCCCGGCTCGACGCCCTCGCGGTGGGGCTGTGCGCCTGGCGCCTGGGCGCCGGGCGGGCCCGCAAGGAGGACCCGGTGAGCGCGGGGGCCGGCGTGGAGATGCACGCGAAGCCGGGCGACCCGGTCGTGGCCGGCCAGCCCCTGCTCACCCTGCACGCCGACGACGCCGAGCGGTTCGAGCGGGCCCTCGCCGACCTCGACGGCGGCATCGAGATCGCCCCGGAGGGCACGCCGGTGTCGCGGCTGCCCCTGGTGCTCGAGCGGATCGGAGCCTGACCGTGTCACCTCAGCTGGTCGCCGCCCCCACGCGGATCCCCGTCCCCGGCGGCAAGACCATCGACGAGTACGTCGGCCGCGTCACCACCGGCACGGAGTCGGCCTCGGTGGCGCACATGGTGGCGCCGGGCGGCTGGGACGAGCCGGCCCAGACGCCCGAGTTCGACGAGATCACGGTGGTGCTGCGCGGCGTCGTCCGCGTCGAGCACGACGGCGGCACCCTCGACGTGGCCGCCGGCCAGGCGGTGATCACGCGGGCGGGGGAGCGGGTGCGCTACTCCGCGCCGACGGCGGACGGGGCGGAGTACGTGGCCGTGTGCCTGCCCGCCTTCGCACCGGACCTCGCCCACCGGGACGACTGAGCCCGCGACGCCCGGCCGGTACGGCGGGCGCGGTGCGGTCAGGCGCGGTGGTCAGGCTTGAAGGGGTCGCGCCGCGGCGCGTTGGAGATCTCCGCACGGGGGCAGGTCGCCAGGGTGAGTCCGCCGGCGTGCAGGGCGTCGTCGCACAGGGCGTTGACGCTCCACCCCATCGACGCTCCGGCCGGGGTGATCGTGACGCGGTAGATCGTGACCTCGTGGCGCACCGGCGTGTCGTACATGACCGCGACCGTGCCCATGAGCCGGGCGTCCCCGCGGGTGCCGCCGACGCCGTTCCAGGGGCGGTCGTAGCGCTGCCACACCGACGCCGAGGCGTTCCACACCCCGCCGGCCGACACGTCGTCGGCGCGCAGGGCGGCCAGCACCAGGCTCGCGACCCGGCTCTCCAGGACGGCGGCGGGTCGGATGACCTCGACGCGGTCGAAGGTCTCCACGGGTGCGGTCAGGGGGTCCACCTCGTTGTCATCGGCACGTGAGTGGCCGGGTTGAGTCCTGTCGCCCGACCGGTCCGGTGAGGCGGATACGGTGGGCGGGTGAGCGTCGAGACCGGACCGATCCACCCGTCATCAGCCCCGCGCGACCCGGATGCCGGACGCGGCGCAGCCCTGCCGCAGGAGCTCGTGCGTCGCGCCCCCAAGGCGCTGCTGCACGACCACCTCGACGGCGGCCTGCGCCCGGCCACGATCATCGAGCTGGCGGCGCAGGACGGCTACGACGCCCTGCCCACCACGGACGCCGAGGCCCTCGGCCGGTGGTTCGTCGAGGCGGCCGACTCCGGGTCCCTCGAGCGCTACCTGGAGACCTTCGCGCACACCGTCGGCGTCATGCAGACGCCCGACGCGCTCGCGCGGGTCGCGTCCGAGTGCGCCCAGGACCTCGCGGCCGACGGGTGCGTCTACGCCGAGGTGCGCTTCGCCCCGGAGCTGCACGTCTCCCAGGGGTTGTCCCTGCCCGAGGTGGTCGACGCCGTCCTGCGCGGGTTCCGTGAGGGCGAGATCGCGGCCGCGGACGCGGGGCACCCGATCCGCGTGCGGGCGCTGCTCACCGCGATGCGGACGGCCGCGCGCTCGCGCGAGATCGCCGAGCTGGTGGTGCAGTACCGCGACCGCGGTGTCGTCGGCTTCGACATCGCCGGGGCGGAGGCCGGCTTCCCGCCCTCACGCCACCTCGACGCGTTCGAGTACCTGCGGGGCGAGTCCTGCCACATCACGATCCACGCGGGCGAGGCCTTCGGCCTGCCGAGCATCCACGAGGCCGTGGCGTTCTGCGGCTGCGAGCGGCTCGGGCACGGCGTCCGCATTGTCGACGACATCACCGTCGAGCCGGACGGCACCGCCCGGCTGGGCCGGCTCGCGCAGTACGTCCGCGACCTGCGCATCCCGCTCGAGCTCTGCCCGTCGTCCAACGTGCAGACCGGGGCGGCCCCCTCGATCGCCGAGCACCCCATCGGGCTGCTCTCGCGGCTGCGCTTCCGGGTCACGGTCAACACCGACAACCGGCTCATGAGCGGCACGTCGATGACGCGGGAGATGCTGCTGCTCTCGGAGGCCTTCGGCTGGGGGCTTCCGCAGATGCAGTGGGTGACGGTGAACGCGCTCAAGAGCGCCTTCCTGCCCTTCGACGAGCGCCTCGAGCTGATCGAGAAGGTGGTCAAGCCCGGGTACGCCGCGCTCGCCTGATCCGGCCGCGCGCGCCGGACCGGGAGCGCGTCAGGAGCCGGACGCGGCCCGGGCCGCGAACTCGACCACGAGCACGACACCGGTGAGCAGCAGGAGCACGGCGGCGGCCACGTGCGCCCGCCGGACACCCGCGGGGGTCAGCGCCCGTCGCGAGCCGGCCACCACCGCGGCCACGACGGCCTTCGTGCCCACCAGGGTGCCGAAGAAGCCGACGAGGAACGCCACCGCCGACCACGGCGACTCGGCCCACGCCGCCACGAGGACCGGCCCGCCGACCACGATCCAGAACAGCCACGGGTGCGGCGAGAGCAGGTTCACCAGCGCGCCTCGGCGCAGCGACCCGGCCCGCGGCTCGAGCTCGATGCCCACCGCGCGCTCGCGCAGGGCGTCGACGCCGAGCCACACCACGTAGAGGCCGCCCACGACGCCGAGGATCCCCGCCGCGCGGTTGGGCAGCTCGCGCACCAGCAGCACGGCCACGGCGATCATGAGCGTGTCGGTCACCAGCGGCGACAGGGCGACGCGGAGTCCGGCCGCGAACCCCCGCGCCAGCGCGCTCGTGACGACCAACGCCAGCAGCGGCCCGGGTGCCAGCCCCGCCCCGAGCCCCAGGCCCAGGCCCACCACGAGGAAGCGCACGGGCGCAGCCTAGGTGGACTCCCCGATCCAGCGTTCGAAGTCCTCAGGCGCGACGTTGCTGCCGCAGATGACGGTGGCCACGCGCCGCCCGGCGAACCGGCCGGGATCCTCCAGGACGGCGGCCACGCCCAGCGCCGCGGACGGCTCGACGACCAGACCGGCTGCCCGGTACAGGATCCGCATCCCGGCCTTGATGCTGGTCTCGGCCACGAGCGCGACGTCGTCGACCACCTCCAGCAGGTCGTCGAGGACCTCCGGGATCGGGAACCGGCCCGCCACGCCGTCGGCGATGGTCTCGACGGACTCGGTGGTGACCACCGAGCCGCGGCGCCAGGACAGAGCCATCGCGGGGGCACCCGCAGGCTGGACCGCGATCACCTCCGTCGACGGGGACAGCTCGCGGAGCACGGCGCCGACGCCGCTCGCCAGGGCCCCACCCCCGAGGGCGACGATGACGACGTCGAACGATTGCGTCGCCGCCGCGAGCTCGAGACCGATGGAGGCGGCTCCCTCGCACGTGCCGAGGTCGAGGCTGTCCTCCACGAGGTAGCTGCCGGTCGACTCGGCATGCTCTCGGGCGAGCGCCCGCGGCGTCTCGATGTCGGGCCCCTCGAGGTGCACGGTCGCCCCGGCCGAGCGCATGCGCGCCACCTTGAGCGGATTCGCGTTCTCCGCTGCGAAGACCGTGACGGGTACGCGGCGGCGAGACCCGCTGTGTGCCAGCGCCAGCCCCAGGTTGCCCGCGCTGGCGCAGACGGCCGAGGTGTGACCCGAGGCCGTCATCCCGGCCAGCACGACCTCGGTCCCGCGCGCCTTGAAGCTGCGCACAGGGTTGAGTGTCTCGACCTTCAGTGTCAGGGAGCAGCCCACCTCGGCGCTCAACGGCGGCGACTCGAACTGAGGCGTGTCGAGGAACATCGCGTCGATGACCGTCGCGGCTCGACGGACCCGCTGGAGCGCAACACGTGCCATGCGCTCGGACCCTAGCGGCTCGGACTCTCGTGGCCCGGACCCTCGTGGCCCGGACCCGGAGCTGTCCGGGTCCGGACGCCAGTGCGCGCGCCGGCCACTGACTGCAATCGGCGTGCCGAGGTGGAGGTCGTGCGCCCTGCTGGTCAGGGCCGGAGTCGTCGACGGTGCAGGGACGGCGGGGTGAACTCCCAGCAGCCGCGGTCGTGCCCGCCGCTGAGGGCGCGCAGTGCCATGGCCCAGCCACCCTCGTGGACGGCGTGGTGGTGGGCGACGCACAGGAGCGCGAGGTTGGGGAGGTCGGTCGCGCCGCCGTGCTCCCAGGGCAGCACGTGGTGGGCGTGGCAGCGGCGCGCGTGGGCCCGGCAGCCGGGGAAGACGCAGTGGCCGTCGCGGGCCTCCAGCGCGCGGCGCAGTCGCGGGGGGACGGTGCGCTGGGCGCGGCCGACGTACAGCACCTCGCGCGCGACGGCGGCCAGGTCGCGGGCGACTGCGCGCAGCGGGCCCCCGGTGGCGTCCGACGACGTGTCGACCGGGCCGCGGGCAGTGAGGACCCGGGTGATCTCGGCGTCGCACAGCATCCGGTGCAGCGTCGCGGCGGGCAGCAGCGCGTCGTCGTCGGAACCGGGAACGGCCAGGCGGCCGAGCAGCGGCGTCGCGGATCCGGGGTGGTCGGTCCCGGCCACGTCGGCCAGGTCCGCGACGACGGTCAGGTGCGGCGCCACCCCGTGGTGCGTGCCGAGCCCGCCACGGTCGAGCTGGTCGGTCATCACCTCGCCGAAGGCTCGCGCGAGCAGCTGGTCGCGCTGGAGACCCGCCGCCCGGCGGGCTCGGTCGAGCTCGCCGCAGGTGCACCCCGACTGCGGCCTGGCCGCCGTCTCGCAGTCGGCGTCGTGCTCGAGGACGCCGAGCTGCTCGGTGGCGATCCGGCCGGCGACCTGCTCGAGCACCGTGCTCGCCGCCGCGGCGACCTCCGGTGTCAGGTCGCCGCGGAGCCGGTACATCGAGCCGGCCGCCACGATCGACAGCGACTGCCGCTCGAAGGCGAACAGCGCGTCCTCGGTGGCGCCGTCCGGGTCCAGGGTGAGGCGGAGCTCGACCAGACGTCGGGCGAGCGCCGCGGAGTCGCCGGCCTCGGCCACAGGAAGCAGTGCGGCCAGCGCCTGGGCCCGGGCGAGCCGGGTGTCCGTGCGGGCGCAGCGGCGCAGCAGGTCGGTGACGCCGAGGGTGAGCTCGCGTACGGCCCCGCCGGTGATCCGCCCGGCCAGCCAGGAGTCGGCGACCTGCGTGGAGTGGGTGTCCAGGTCGCGGCCCCGCGCGACGGCGGCCCGGGCCTGCGCCGGCGAGAGGCCTGCCTCTCGCTCGAGGAAGCGTGTCGTGCTGGGGTACCGGCCGGCCACCAGCTTCCCCCGCACGGACCCGACCCGGCGGTCGAGCCGGCCGGTGACCACCGTGGCCGCGGCGTCCGCGGCGTCGCGCGCGGCGTGCAGCTCCAGCCTGAACGACTCCAGCAGCTCGTCGGACAGCTCCGCCAGCAGCGACGGGTCCTCGGCCAGTGCACCGCTGACGGCGGCGGCCGCGTCGCGCAGGCCCTCGACGAGTCGCACGAGCCCGGGCACGCCGACGGCCGGCGTGGACGCCGTTCCGGCGCGCGTGACCGCCGTGGCCTCGCCCGTCGCCGCCGGGCCGGTTCGCTGGGCCCGCCGGCCCGAGGTCGAGGCACCGGACGGCACCGAGGCGGCAGAGGACACCGGGGCGGCAGAGGTCACCGGGCTGGAGGGCACCGGCACCGGGATGTCCCGCCTCGTCGACTGCATACCCGCACCCTACGAGCAGGGTCCGACAGTGGCATGCGCTGAGAGGCGTTGGGCCCCAACGAATTTCGACTGTCAGTAATCCACAGGAGGGCGCTCCCGGCGTGTCCTCCACAGCTCGGCCTGGCTGCGCGCGGACGGACGCGAGGACGGGTGCGGACGCGTCGGACCGCCAGGGTCCCTCCGTGCGGCGCCCCGCCGACCGGTGCAGCTCAGTCGAGGCAGAACTCGTTGCCCTCGACGTCCTGCATCACCAGGCACGACTCGTTCTCCTCGTCGGCGGGCAGCAGCCACATGCGCACGCCGCCGTGCCCGACCAGCCGGGCGCACTCCGCCTCGAGGGCGGCCACCCGCTCGGCGCCCACCATCCCCGTGCCGACGCGCACGTCGAGGTGCAGGCGGTTCTTCACCACCTTGCCCTCCGGCACGCGCTGGAAGAACAGTCGCGGGCCGGCTCCGGACGGGTCCGCGCAGGCGGCCCAGGCGCCCTCCCGGTCGGCGGGGAGGGCCTCCTCGGCCTCCTCCCAGCTCGCGAACCCGTCGGGCGGCGCCACGAGCTCGTAGCCCAGCGCCGCGCACCAGAAGCGCGCGACCCGCAGCGGATCCGCGCAGTCGAAGGTCACCTGCACCTGCCGGATGGTCGTCACGCCGTCACCGTAGGCACCGGGCCGCGACGCGACCAGGGCGTTTCGGGACGTCCTCGCGAGACAGCTCGGACGGCGGCACGGCGACGGTGGCACCGGCGCGACGACGGCGCTTCCCGCTCCGGCCGGAGGAGCAGCGCGGTCCGCTACTCCGGAGCGGCCACGGCGCCGGCGGACGTCCCGCCCGGACCGGTCCCGGGCGCCCGTCCGTCGCCGTCCGCGGGCCCGGTCGGGACCGGCGCGGCCAGCTCGGCCAGCAGCGCCGACAGCCCCCGCGCGTCGAGCGGCCGGCAGCCGCGGGCCACCGCCGTCGCGACGAGCGCCGGCTCCTCCGCCATGAGCAGGCGGCCGCGGCGCCACAGCGTGAGGGGCGGCTTGCGCCGCTCGGCGAGGTCGCGCGCAAGACGGCGCACGAAGTTCTTCCAGGGCGCCCGCTGCAGCACCACGGCCTCGGCGAGGATCCCGCGGTCGCGGCACACGGTCACGATCTCGGCGGCGAACACCCCCTCGGCCACCACAGCCCGGGCCTCGCCACGCGTCACCACCGACGACCCCACCGCGCGGTCCACCGAGATGTCGTACGCCGGCACCTCCACGGACCCGAGGCGGCACAGGGTCTCCAGCGCGTCGACGGCGCGGTCCGCGTGCCAGGCGCGCGGGTCGTCCCAGTCGACGATGCCGAGCTCCGCGGAGCGCGGCATCGACGGGTCGTCGCCGTCCTTGTAGAAGTCGTCGAGGCGGAACACCGGCAGCCCGCTGCGACGGGCGATGCGCGACTTGCCCGAGCCCGACGGCCCGCACAGCAGCACCACGAGCGCGGTCACGACCGCCCGAACCCCAGCGCGTCGGGACGGCGCAGCGCCTCCCACGAGCGGCCCACCTCGACGAAGCCGCGCCGCGCGTACCACTCGCGCGGCCAGTCCTCGACCAGGGCCGAGAGGACGGCGTGGCTGCAGCCGCGCTCGGCGGCCGCCGCGACCGCCGCCGCCAGGACGGCGTCGCCGTAGCCGTGGCGGCGGACCGACGCGCGCACGGCCACGGCGTCGACCTCCGCCGCCCAGCCGCGCACCGTGAGGTCGGCGCAGGCGGCGAGGTCGCGGCTCACCGGGTCGTGCAGCGCCGCGTCGCGGACCACCCAGGCCAGCGACTCCCCTGCGGGGAGCTCGGTACGCCGGCCGACGAGCTGCTCGACCTCCTCGTCGCCGACGCCGGGCAGCCACTCGGTGCGCCACAGCACGCGATGCAGGTCGGCGACGTCGTCGTCGGATGCGGGCTCCACGCGGACGTCTCCCCGCACGGGCAGCGGGGGAGCCGACGTGGGTCGTGCCATCAGCAGCAGGCCGTCGACGGCGTAGCCGTGCGCCGCGAGGTCCGCGCGGGTCTCGTCCGACAGGTCGCAGCTGGCCTGCACGTAACGGTGCGCGTACGGCGCGAGGTGCTCCTCGGCCCAGGCCCGCAGCCGGGGGCCGCCCGGGTCGCGGCGCACGACGACGGCGTTGGAGGCGAACGACTGCGCGAAGGCCGGCGTCGTCACCGCCCAGGCGCCGTCGTCGAGCTGGACCACCGACGCGGCGCGCAGCCGTGCCGTCTCGGCGTACCAGTCGGCGACGCGCTCGCCCAGGTCCGAGATGGTGACGGCGTCGGTCTCAGACACCGATGGGGTGCCAGACGGTCTTGGTCTCGACGAACGAGCGGATGCGCGAGAGGCCCGGGTCGGCCGACCAGTCGTCGGTGTCCGGACGCCGCACCCGCTTGACGTTGTCGGCCGCCGCCACCTCGAGGGTGCGGCGCAGATCGGCGTCCTCCACGCCGGCGAGGTCGATCGCGTTGACGTCCATGTGCGCCGCGAGCCACGGCGTCACCTCGGCCACGTGGCCGGTCAGGAGGTTGACGACGCCGCCCGGCACGTCGGAGGTGGCCAGCACCTCCGAGAGCGTGATGGCCGCCAGCGGTCGCTGCTCGGAGGCCAGCACCACGGCCGTGTTGCCCGAGACGACCACCGGGGCGACGACGGAGACGAGCCCGAGCAGCGACGAGTCCTGCGGCGCCACGACGGCCACGACGCCCGTGGGCTCGGGGATCGAGAAGTTGAAGTAGGGGCCGGCCACGGGGTTGGTGGCGCCGAGCACCTGGGCGAGCTTGTCGGCCCAGCCGGCGTACCAGACCCAGCGGTCGACCGCGGCGTCGACGACCGACTCCGCCCGACGGGTGGTCAGCCCTTCCGCGCGCGAGACCTCCTCGACGAACTGCTCGCGCCGGCCCTCCATCACCTCGGCGACGCGGTAGAGCACCTGGCCCCGGTTGTACGCCGTCGCCGCCGCCCAGCCCGGCTGCGCCTTGCGCGCGGCCACGACGGCGTCGCGGGCGTCCTTGCGCGAGGCCTGCGCGGCGTTGGCGAGGAACCGGCCCTTGGTGTCGGTGACCTCGTAGCTGCGGCCGCTCTCCGAGCGGGGGAAAGCCCCGCCCACGTAGAGCTTGTAGGTCTTGCGGACCTCGAGTCGCGATGCCATCTGTCGCTCTCCTCAGCTCACGTCGAGGTACGCCGCGAGCCCGTGCCGGCCGCCCTCGCGGCCGTACCCGGACTCCTTGTACCCGCCGAAGGGGCTGGTGGGGTCGAAGCGGTTGTAGGTGTTGGCCCACACGACCCCGGCGCGCATGGCCGAGGCCATCCGCAGGATCCGCGAGCCCTTCTCGGTCCACACGCCCGCGGACAGCCCGTAGGCGGTGTTGTTGGCCTTCTCGATCGCCTCGGACGGCGTGCGGAACGTGAGCACCGACAGCACCGGGCCGAAGATCTCCTCGCGCGCGATCCGGTGCGCCTGGGTGACGCCGGTGAACACGGTGGGGGCGAACCAGTAGCCCTTGGCCGGCAGGTCGCAGTCCGCCGTCCAGCGCTCGGCGCCCTCGTCGTCGCCCACGCCCGCGAGGTGGCGGATGCGCTCGAGCTGCTCCAGGGAGTTGATGGCGCCGATGTCGGTGTTCTTGTCCATCGGGTCGCCCAGGCGCAGCGTGGAGAGCCGCTTCTTGAGCCGCGCGACGAGCTCGTCGGCCACCGACTCCTGCACCAGCAGCCGCGAGCCCGCGCAGCAGACGTGCCCCTGGTTGAAGAAGATCCCGGCGACGATGCCCTCGACCGTCTGGTCGATCGGGGCGTCGTCGAACACGATGTTGGCCGCCTTGCCGCCGAGCTCGAGGGTGACGCGCTTGTCGCTGCCCGCGACGGAGCGTGCGATGGCCTTGCCCACCTCGGTGGAGCCGGTGAACGCCACCTTGTCGACGTCGGGGTGCTCGACGAGGGCACGGCCGGTGTCGCCCGCCCCCGTGATGATGTTGACGACGCCCGGGGGCAGCTCGGCCTGCCGGCAGATGTCGGCGAAGAACAGCGCCGTCAGCGGCGTGGTCTCGGCCGGCTTGAGCACGACGGTGTTGCCCGCGGCCAGGGCCGGCGCGATCTTCCACGCGAGCATGAGCATCGGGAAGTTCCACGGGATGACCTGCGCGGCCACGCCCAGGGGACGTGGGTCCGGCCCGAAGCCGGCGTGCCCGAGCTTGTCGGCCCAGCCGGCGTAGTAGAAGAAGTGCGCCGCGACGAGCGGGATGTCGACGTCGCGCGACTCCTTGATCGGCTTGCCGTTGTCGAGGGTCTCGAGCACGGCCAGCTCGCGGCTGCGCTCCTGCACGAGCCGCGCGATGCGGAACAGGTACTTGGCCCGCTCGGCGCCCGACGTCTTCGACCACACGCGGGTGTAGGCGCGCCGGGCCGCCTTCACCGCGCGGTCGACGTCGGCCTCGTCGGCGACCGCGATCTCGGCGAGCACCTCCTCGGTGGCCGGGTTGATGCTCTTGAAGTGGCCGCCGGTGCCCTCGACGAACGCGCCGTCGACGAACAGGCCGTAGGACGACGCGATGTCGACGACCGCGCGCGACTCGGGAGCGGGCGCGTACTCGAACGGGGTGGGCATGTGGTGAACCTCGTCTGTCGGTCGCGTCAGTCGACGGTGACGTAGTCGGGGCCGGAGTAGCGGCCGGTGGCCATCCGCTGGCGCTGCAGGAGCAGGTCGTTGAGCAGGCTGGACGCCCCGAGGCGGAACATGTCGGGGGTCAGCCACTCGGTGCCCACGGTCTCGTTGACGAGCACGAGGTACCGCATGGCGTCCTTGGTGGTGCGGATGCCGCCCGCCGGCTTCATGCCGACCATGCGGCCGGTGGCCTCGTGCCAGTCGCGGCACGCCTCGAGCATCACGAGCGTGACGGGCAGCGTGGCGGCCGGCGAGATCTTGCCGGTGGACGTCTTGATGAAGTCGGCGCCGGCCAGCATCGCCAGCCACGACGCACGCCGCACGTTGTCGTACGTGGAGAGCTCGCCGGTCTCCAGGATCACCTTGAGGTGGGCGTCGGCGCCGTTCTCGTGGCACACCTCGCGCACCGCGGCGATCTCCTCGAACACCTCGAGGTAGCGGCCGGACAGGAACGCGCCGCGGTCGATGACCATGTCGATCTCGTCCGCGCCCTGGAGCACGGCGTCGCGGGTGTCGGCGAGCTTCACCGCCAGCGACGCGCGTCCCGACGGGAACGCCGTGGACACAGCGGCCACCTTGACGCCGGAGTCGCCGAGCTCGGCGCGGGCCAGGCCGACGAGGTCGTTGTAGACGCACACGGCGGCGGTCATGGGCACGGTGGGGTCGCCGGGGTCGGGGCGGCGCGCCTTCGCGCACAGCGCGCGCACCTTGCCGGGGGTGTCCGCCCCCTCGAGGGTGGTCAGGTCGATCATCGAGATGGCGAGGTCGATGGCGAACGCCTTCGCCGTGGTCTTGATCGAGCGGGTCGACAGCGCGGCGGCGCGGGCCTCGGCGCCCACCTGGTCGACCCCGGGCAGGGCGTGCAGGAAGCGGCGCAGAGCGGCGTCGGACCGGGTGGCGTCGGCCACCGCCGCAGGATCGGAGAGCAGGGCTGCGGGGGACGGGCTCACCGGTCGATCCTAGACGCGTCGCCGGCACCCACGTCCCGCCGAGCGGCGCTCCGGGGCCCTCCGGCGGACGCGGGTCGAGCCGTGGGCCCGGTCCTCGCGTCGCGGCCGCCCGCCCCGGCCCGACCCCGCCCGCGGAGGCGGCCGGCGTCGCCCGGCGACCTGTACCGGCACCGCGGCACGGATTTCGGGCGGCCGTCGTCCGGCGCTAGAGTGCGCCTCCGGCGCCTGCTGCGTGGACGGCCATCGGCGCGCCGTGTGACGTGGAAGGCCCACCATCGTGGTCCCTGACCCCTCGGTCCCTGCGCAGCAGCGGATGCACGCACCGGACGAGCAGCTCACCCGCCTCGTCCTCGACTACGTCTCGCAGCGGCTCGCGATCCCGGAGACCCCGCTCGACCATCCCGGCCAGAAGGCCGAGGTCGACGCGATCCTGTCCGGCCTGGTCACCCGCGAGGGCATGGACCCCGAGCGCGTGCTGGCCATCTACGCCGACCACCTGAGCCAGACGGTGCTCTCCGCCGACTCCCCGCGCTACTGGGCGTTCATCCCCGCCGCGCCCACGAAGGCTGCGCTGCTGTTCGACATGGTCGTGTCCGCGGCGTCGCTCCAGGGCATCTCGTGGCTCGAGGCGGCCGGCGCCGTGGCGGCGGAGAACCAGGCGCTGCGCTGGATCGCCGACGCCGCCGGCCTGCCGCAGGGCGCGGGCGGCACCTTCGTGTCCGGGGGCTCGGCGGGCAACCTGTCCGCGCTGGTGGTCGCGCGCGACACCGCGCGACGGCGCCTCGTGCAGCGCGACGGCGAGGCCGCCCGTCACCGGCGGCTGCGGGTGGCGGTCTCCGACCAGGCGCACTCGTCGGTGAAGAACACGATGTCGATCCTCGACGTCGACCCGCTCGTCGTCACCACGCCGGACCACCGGTTCACCGGCGAGGCGCTGCGGGCCGCGCTCGAGGCCGACCCCGACCCGGGCTCCGTCGTGGCCGTCGTCGCCACGTCCGGCACCACGAACGCGGGGATCGTCGACGACCTGCGCGGCGTGGGCACCGTCGCGAACGAGCGCGGCCTGTGGTTCCACGTCGACGGCGCCTACGGCGCGGCAGGGCTGTTCGCGCCCAGCGTCCGGCACCTCTACGACGGCATCGAGCTCGCGGACTCCCTCGTCGTGGACCCGCACAAGTGGCTGTTCGCGCCCTACGACTGCGCCGCGCTGCTCTACCGCGAGCCCCGGCTCGCGAAGGCCGTGCACACGCAGGACGCGTCGTACCTCGACGCGATCCACCACGACGACGGCTCGTACGAGTGGAACCCCACCGACTACGCCTACCACCTCACGCGGCGCGCCCGCGGCCTGCCGCTGTGGTTCTCGCTGGTCGTCAACGGCACCGACGCCTACACCGAGGCCATCGAGAGCTCGCTCACGCTGGCCCGCGCGGTCGCCCGCGAGATCGAGGCGGCGCCGCACCTCGAGCTCGTGCGCGAGCCCACCCTGGGCATGGTGCTCTTCCGCCGCCTCGGCTGGGCCGCGGCCGACTACGACGCCTGGGGGCAGCGGCTCCTGCGCGCGCAGACCGCCTTCGTGACCAGCACGTCGTGGGAGGGCGAGACCGTCGGGCGGTTCTCGTTCATCCACCCCGCGACCACGCTCGACATGGTGCGCGAGGTGCTCGCCACGAGCGCCTGAGCACGTGCGCGCGGCGCCCGGCCCCGGCATGATCGCTGCGTGGAAGACCGCCGGGCCATCGACCTCTCCGACTCCGCCACGCGCGTGGTCCTGCACGGGATGACCGCCAAGGGTCTGCGGGTGTCGCTGGTCGCCTACGACGACGACCTCGCGCCGAAGACACCCTCGCCGTACGAGGACTGGCCGGACGGCGAGCGCGAGAAGCCGCGCGGGCTGGGCCGCTACCTCGTCGAGGTGACCGACGCGGCGGGGGCCACCGCGGTGGTGGGCACGGTCTCGTGGCACCTGGAGTCCTACGGCCCCACGCCGGGGTCGCACGCGTGGAACATCGGCATCGGTCTGATCCCGGCCGTGCGCGGCCACGGCATCGGCACGGTCGCCCAGCGGCTTCTCGCGGAGTGGTTGCTGGAGACCACGTACGTCGAGCGCATCGAGGCCTCGACCGACGTCGAGAACGTCGCCGAGCAGAAGGCCCTCGAGCGCGCCGGCTTCGTGCAGGAGGGCATCCTGCGCTCGGCGCAGGAGCGCGCCGACGGCCGGCACGACCTGTTCCTCTACTCGCTGCTGCGCGACGACGTCGAGTGATCGCCGCAGACCCGGTCAGCCCAGGCCGAGGACGCCCGTCATCGCGTCGGTGAGCTCGGCGAGACGATGCGCGGCGACCAGCCGCGAGGCCTCGACGTCGCTCGTGACGGGCACCACCACCTCGAGGTAGCACTTGAGCTTCGGCTCGGTGCCGCTCGGGCGCACCACCACACGGGTGCGCTGCGCCAGCCGCAGCCGGACGCCCTCGGTGGGCGGCAGCCCGTCGACGCCGTCCGCGAGGTCCTCGAAGGACTCGACGGCGAGCCCCGCCACCTCCGACGGCGGAGCCGCGCGCAGCCGGGCCATCGCGTCCGTGATGAGCGAGAGGTCCTCGACCCGGACCGAGAGCTGGTCCGTGGCGTGCAGCCCGTGCTCCACCGCGAGCGCGTCGAGCACGTCGTGCACGGTGCGCCCCTGCGCCGCGAGCACGGCCACGAGCTCCACCACCAGCAGCGCGGCGCTGATGCCGTCCTTGTCCGCGACGTGCGGCGAGTCGACGCAGTAGCCGAGCGCCTCCTCGTAGCCGAACGCGAGGCCCGGCACCCGGCCGATCCACTTGAAGCCGGTGAGCGTCTCGTGGTGCTCCACGCCGTACGCCGCGGCCATACGCGAGAGCAGCGACGACGACACGATCGAGCAGGCGTACGGGCCCGGGGTGCCCCGCTCGTGCACCCACCAGCCGAGCAGCCAGCCCACCTCGTCGCCGCGCAGCATGCGGTAGGCGGGGCCGCCCTGCGCGCCGCGGTCGCGCGTGGGCACCGCGACCGCGCACCGGTCCGCGTCGGGGTCGTTGGCCACGACGACGTCGGCGTCGGCCTCGAGCCCCTCCTCGAGGGCGAGGTCCATGGCGCCCGGCTCCTCCGGGTTGGGGAACGCCACGGTGGGGAACTCCGGGTCCGGCGCGAACTGCGCCGCCACCACCCGGGGCTCGGGGAAGCCGGCCCGGCGCAGCGCCTCGACCACGACGTCGCCGCCGACCCCGTGCATCGGCGTGTAGGCGATGCGGACCCGGCGCGAGGAGTCCTCGCGCACGAGCGCGGCCGCGGCGGCGAGGTAGGCGTCGAGCACGTCGTCGCCGAGCGTCTCCCACCCGGACCCGCGCGGCACGTCGTGCACGGGGCCGACCGCGGCGATCCGCTCGCTGATCGCGGTGTCGGCCGGCGGCACGATCTGCGTGCCGTCGCCGAGGTAGACCTTGTAGCCGTTGTCCTGCGGGGGGTTGTGGCTGGCCGTCACCATGACCCCCGCCGCGGCGCCGAGGTGGCGGATCGCGAAGGCGAGCACCGGCGTGGGGAGCGGTCGCGGGAGCAGCAGCCCGTGGATGCCTGCCCCCTCCATCACCTCGACGGTGTCGCGGGCGAAGGCGTCGGACTTGTGCCGCGCGTCGTAGCCGACCACCACCGTGAGCGGCCCGTCGCCCGGGACGTCGCGCAGGTACGCCGCGAGCCCCGCGGCGGCAGCGGTGACGACGGCGCGGTTCATCCGGTTCGGACCCGGGCCCAGCGCCCCGCGCAGCCCGGCCGTGCCGAACTCGAGCCGGCCCTCGAAGCAGTCGAGCAGCTCGGCGGCCGCTCCCTCGTCGCCGCTGCCCGCCGAGCCCAGCAGCCGGTCGAGGGCGATCCGCGTGTCCGGGTCGGGGTCGTCGTCGAGCCAGGCCCGCGCGCGGTCGAGCAGCGTGGGGTCCGGGAGGGCGGGGGCGGTCACAGCGCGGGCACCACCTGGGCGAGCAGGCGGCCCATGCGCTCGGCCGCGGCGCGGCCGGCGTCGAGCACCTCCTCGTGGTTGAGCGGCTCGCCGGAGAGGCCGGCGGCGAGGTTGGTGACGAGCGAGAGCCCGAGCACCTCCAGCCCGGCCTCGCGCGCCGCGATCGCCTCGAGAGCCGTGGACATGCCCACGAGCTGGGCGCCCATGATCCCCGCCATGCGCACCTCGGCCGGGGTCTCGTACTGCGGGCCGCGGAACTGCGCGTAGACGCCCTCGGGCAGCGACGGCTCGATCTCGCGGCAGCGGGCACGCAGCCGCGCGGAGTACAGGTCCGTGAGGTCGACGAAGGTCGCGCCCCGCAGGGGGGAGGCGCCGGTGAGGTTGATGTGGTCGCTGATGAGCACCGGCGTGCCCGGCGTCCACGACAGGTCGAGGCCGCCGCAGCCGTTGGTGAGCACGACGGTGCGGCACCCGGCCGCGGCCGCCGTGCGGACGCCGTGCACCACGGCCTCCACGCCGCGCTGCTCGTAGAAGTGGGTGCGCCCGAGCATCACCAGGGCGCGCACGTCGCCCGCGCGCACGCTGCGCACCCGGCCCGCGTGGCCGGCCACCGCGGGCGGCGCGAAGTGCGGGAGGTCGGCCACGGATAGCTCGGCCACGGTCTCGCCGATGAGGTCGGCCGCGGGCACCCAGCCCGAGCCGAGCACGAGAGCGACGTCGTGCTTCTCGACGCCGGTGATCCGCGCGAGCTCGGCGGCGGCCTCGGCGGCGGCGGCGGGCGGGTCGGTCTGGAGGAGGTCGGGGGTCTCGGGCACGCGGCGACGCTACCGACAACCGCGGCGGGAGTCAGCCGCGGCGACCGCTGGCCGCGGGGCCGCCGCGGCGCACCTCGCGCGGGCGGGTCAGCCGACGCTGCGGCACGGCCTGCGGCGCAGCTCCGCGACGTAGTCGTCCGGTGCCCCGGCGGCCTCGGCGGCGTCGGCGATCATCCCGAGGTAGCGGGCGCTGGGCAGCCCGCCCTCGTAGCCGTCGAGCACGTACAGCCATGCGGTGACGTCGCCGTCGAGCGTGGCGACGCGGACCCGGATCTTGGTGTAGATGCCGAGGTCGGTGCCCTCCCACCCGTCGAGCGCGGCCTCGTCGGCCTCGGAGATGTCGTAGAGCCCGACGAAGACCTGGCTGGTGGGCTCGGCGTCCTCGACCACCGTGGCGAGCGCGCCCTCCCAGCCGAGCTCCTCGCCGCCGAAGGTGAGCCGCCAGCCGACGAGCCAGCCGGTGCCGCGCCCCGGGGAGTGCGGTGCGCGCAGCAGCATCTGGACCGGGTCGAGGTTGGACCCGTAGGCCGCGTACAGCGTCACGCGTCGAGGCTAGCGACGCGGTACGCAAGGATGAGGGCATGACGCGCGTGGTGATCGTCGGCGGCGGCCCCGGCGGCTACGAGGCCGCCCTGGTGGCCGCGCAGCTCGGCGCCGAGGTGACCGTGGTCGACCGCGACGGCATCGGCGGCTCCGCCGTCCTCACCGACTGCGTGCCCAGCAAGACCCTCATCGCGACCGCCGAGGTGATGACCTCGGTGGCCGAGAGCGTCGAGCTCGGCGTGCGCACCGCGGCCGACGACGCGCAGGTGCAGCTCTCGGTGCGGCTCGGGGAGGTCAACGACCGGGTCAAGCGGCTCGCCGCGGCGCAGTCGGTCGACATCCAGGCCCGGCTCGAGCGCGAGGGCGTCCGCGTGGTCCGCGGGATCGGCCGGCTCGACGGCCCCACCGCGGTGGTCTCCGAGTCGTTCGACGGCGTCACCGAGAACCACCCCGCCGACGCCGTGCTGGTCGCCACCGGGGCGCGGCCGCGGGTGCTGCCCGACGCCGTGCCCGACGGCGAGCGGATCCTCAGCTGGGAGCAGGTCTACGACCTCGACGCCCTGCCGGAGCGGCTGGTCGTGGTCGGGTCCGGCGTCACCGGCGCCGAGTTCGCCTCGGCGTACGACGCGCTGGGCTCCGAGGTCGTGCTGGTGTCCTCGCGCGACCGCGTGCTGCCCGGCGAGGACCCCGACGCCGCGCAGGTGCTCGAGGACGTGTTCCGGCGGCGCGGCATGAAGGTGCTCGGTCGCTCGCGCGCGCAGGCGGTGCGGCGCACGGCCGACGGCGTCGTCGTGGTGCTCGCGGACGGCACGGAGGTCGAGGGCTCGCACTGCCTCATGGCCGTGGGGTCCCTGCCCAACACCGAAGGCCTCGGGCTCGAGGACGCCGGCGTCGCGCTGACGCCGTCCGGGTTCATCGAGGTCGACCGCGTCTCGCGCACCTCGGCCCGGGGCGTGTACGCCGCCGGCGACGTCACCGGCGTCCTCATGCTCGCCTCGGTCGCCGCGATGCAGGGCCGGCTCGCCATGTGGCACGCGCTCGGCGACGCCGTGCGCCCGCTGGACCTCTCGACCGTGTCGAGCAACGTCTTCACCGAGCCCGAGATCGCCACGATCGGCGTCACCCAGGCGCAGGCCGACGCCGGCGAGATCGACGTCCGGGTCGTCAAGCTGCCGCTGGCCACGAACGCGCGCGCGAAGATGCAGGGCCTGCACGACGGCTTCGTGAAGCTCTTCGCGCGCCCGGGCACCGGGATCGTGGTGGGCGGCGTCGTCGTGGCACCCAAGGCCAGCGAGCTGGTCTTCCCGATCGCGCTCGCCGTGGAGCACCGGCTCACCGTCGACCAGGTGGCGGGCTCGTTCACCGTGTACCCGTCGCTGTCCGGCTCGATCGCCGAGGCCGCGCGCCAGCTGCACCGCCGCGCCTGACCCGTCGTTACTGCCGCAATGACCGGAGACCGGCGGGTTCTCCGCGTCTTCGGGCAGTAACGACGGGGTCAGAGGCGCTTGGCGCGGGCCGAGCTCGTCGAGACGCGCAGGGCGACGGCGCTGACCGCCTCGAAGGCCTTCGCCGGCACCCGCGACAGCTCGGAGACCAGCGCGGCCTTCCACCGGGTGTCGGACGTGCCCTGGAAGTACCAGGGGCTGCCGTTGTCGGCGAGCACCAGGCCGTAGCGCTTCATCGCGCGCAGCACCACCTGCGCGTCGCGGGAGAACGACGAGATCGGGTACGAGGCCTTGAGCCGGAAGCGGGCACCCATCGGCGGGTACGCGTGGTTGCTGACCGACCCGGCCTGGTGGCGCGCCGGCCACACGTACGCGCGGTCGGTGATGCTCGTGGTGAACCGGATCGCGTGGTCCACGCGCCCCGCCGCCACCTCGTCGTAGCGCAGCAGCCCGGGCAGGATCGGCAGCCCGGCCGCGTCGGCCGAGGTCCATCCGGCCGGGCGCAGCGCGTCGGACGTGAGCGACCACACCGCGCCCGAGCCCGCGTGCCACCCGCTCGAGGTGCGCCGGGTGTCCCAGGTCTCGAAGAGCTGGCAGGTGGCGGCGTCCACGACGACGGCGTGCCGGTCGCCCGACGCCCCCGATCCGCCCTCGATCCGGGTCGAGGCGCCGAGCGGGTAGCGCACCCGGTCGCTCTCCGACGCGTAGGTGAACGACACCGGCACCCGGGCTGCGCCGTTCACCACCGTGATCGGGATGCCGTAGGGCACCGGCTGCGCGCCGAACGCGGGCCCGAAGTCGGCGTGCAGGTGGCGCGTGGACGACTGCATGTGGCTCAGCCACTGCGCCGAGCGCGGGTTGACCGGCAGCCGCGAGACGTCGGCGTGCCAGTAGTTGTCGGCCGGGAACGCGGTGCACGTGGTGCCCGGGATCCGCGCGGCGGTCGGTGCCGGCGTCGTGGCCGCCGGGGCGAGCCGGGTGGCGGCACGGGCCGAGTACGCCGTGGCAGCAGCCGGGGCGCCCGCCCGCGCCGCGGCCGAGACCGGGGCCGTCGAGGGGGCGAGCACGAGGCACGCCGCGACCAGGCCCGACACCGCGGCTGCGGCGCGGGTGCGGCGGGAGGCACGAGTCACGCCCCGGGTATCGGCATCCGTGGCTGCGGGCCGATCCGCCCTCCGGGTGGTGGACGCGCGTCCCGCGGGGCCGGCGCGACCCGCTCCTGGCTGCCGGACGTCCGCGGAGCTGCCGTCCGACGTCAGAAGTCGCCGCCCCCGCCGAAGCTGCCGCCCCCGCCGCCGAAGTCGCCGCCCCCGAACCCGCCGCCCCCGAAGTCGCCGCCGCCACCGCGGAAGTCGCCGCCGCCGAAGATGCCGCCGGCCTGGGCGCCGTGGTCGACGTAGGCGGGGTGGCTGAAGGCGCCCCCGAGCATGGAGCCGACGAACAGCGCGGTCATGAGGTCGGCGCCGCTGCTGGCGTAGTAGCCGCCGGCGTACGGCGCGTACTGGCGGCCCGCGGCCCAGTAAGGCATGCGCTGCCCGGCCATCTCCACCTCGCGGGGCCGCGGCAGCGCGCCGGACTCGAGCGTCACCGCGCAGGCCTGGCACACCGGGACGGGGCGCACCGCGCCGCCGTCCGGCGCCCACATGACGTCCTTCACGCTCGGGCCGTGGCGCGGGTCGACGAAGCACGGGGGCCGGCGCTCGGGCAGCGGGGTGCCGGCCAGCCGCGCCTGCACGCAGGCCAGGGCGAACCGGCCGTCCTCGAGCGCCGAGGTGACTGCCTGCGCGTCCTCCGGCCGGGCCATCCGCTCGGCGCCGGCCTTCGCGTTCTCGTAGGCGTCCAGCGCCCGCTGCGCGTCGGCGCGGCCGGCGTCGTCGAGGTGCGGGTCCTCCACGTCGAGCCTCGCGACGGCCTCGCCGTACGCCGTCACGTCCTCGTCGACGGTGCGCCGCACCGCCGCGGTGCGCTCCGCGGTGGCCGCCGCGTTCTTGCGGTAGGCGTAGACGCCGAGCCCGCCCACGGCCAGGGCGCCGACGCCGAGGACGGCCAGGACCGCCCCGCCCCCGGGGGCGCCGCCCAGCTCACCCGGCAGGCCGGTGCCGCCGTCGACGGGGAAGCCGGCGCCCGGGTCGCCGACCGTGCCGCCGTCGCCCGTCCCGGTGCCGGAGCCGGTGAGCAGGGGCGCGGACTGGTCGATGAACGCGGTGATCGTGGCGAACGCGCCCTCGGCCTTGTGCTGGCTGTAGGCGAGCGTCGCCACCGGCGCGACGACGCCGGCCTGGTCGGTGTCGCCCGCCCGGAACGCCGACGACGAGGAGTCGCCCATCCACAGCACATAGGTGCCCGACTCGCCGACGTCGCGCGCCAGCGTGGCCAGCGTCGTGCTGGAGGAGCCGTCGACCGCGGCGCTCTTGGGCAGCACGGCGACGAAGTACGAGTAGCCGCTGTCGCGCACCTGCGCGCGCACCTGGTCGGCCTGGGCGCCGGTCATGACGGCGGCGGACTCGGGCGCGACGTAGACGGTCTCACCCTGCAGCAGCGCGGCAGCGGCGTCCTCGACGGTGGTCGCCGCAGCCACGGCCGCCGGCTCTGCCACGGCCGCCGGCTCGGTCGCCGACGCGGACGTCGCTGCGGGCGATGCCACGGCGAGGGCGAGGCCCAGGCCGGCGGCGAGCGCGGTCGCCGCGGCGAGTCGCGGCAGGGCACGGGGTCGGCGGGTGCTCATGCGCCCATCCTCACATCCGGGCGCCCGCGAGTCCGCGCCGTTGCGGCCCGACCGGACGCCCGCCCGGCCGGCGCCCGGAGCGTGCGGCCCGGCCGCCCTCAGCCCGTGATCTCGAGCAGCACGGTGCCGCTGGGCACGGTGGCGCCGACCTCGGCCGCCAGACCGGTGACGGTGCCGGCCTTGTGCGCCGTGAGCGGCTGCTCCATCTTCATGGCCTCGAGCACCACGACGAGGTCGCCCGCCTCGACGGCCTGGCCCTCCTCGACCGCGACCTTGACGATCGTGCCCTGCATCGGCGCGGCCACCGAGTCGCCGGAGGCCGCCGAGCCGCCCTTCTTGGCCGTGCGCTTGGGCGCCTTCTTGGGCCCCGCGCCGCCGCCCCCGTTGCCGAGCGCGATGCCCGCAGGCAGCACCACCTCGAGCCGCTTGCCGCCGACCTCGACGGTGAGGCTCTGGCGCTCCTCCGGCTCGGCGAGGTCCGAGGCGGTGGCCGAGTAGGCCGGGATCTGGTTGTCGAACTCGGTCTCGATCCAGCGGGTGTGCACCGAGAAGGGGGTGTCGTCGTCGGTGGCGAAGGCCGGGTCGCGCACGACCTCGCGGTGGAACGTGAGCGCCGTGGCGATGCCCTCGACCCGGAACTCGTCGAGCGCGCGGCGGGCCCGCTCGAGCGCCTGCGCCCGGGTGGCGCCCGTGACGATGAGCTTGGCCAGCAGCGAGTCGAAGTTGCCGCCGATGACGTCGCCGGCCTGGAACCCGGCGTCGAGGCGGACGCCGGGGCCGGACGGCGGCTCCCACACCGTGAGGACGCCGGGGCCGGGCAGGAACGAGCGGCCCGGGTCCTCGCCGTTGATGCGGAACTCGAACGAGTGGCCGCGCAGCACGGGGTCGTCGTAGCCGAGCACCTCGCCGTCGGCGATGCGGAACTGCTCGCGCACGAGGTCGATGCCGGCGACCTCCTCGGACACCGGGTGCTCCACCTGGAGGCGGGTGTTGACCTCGAGGAAGGAGATCGTGCCGTCGAGGCCCACGAGGAACTCGCACGTGCCGGCGCCGTAGTAGCCGGCCTCCTTCACGATCGCCTTGGAGGCCCGGTAGAGCTCCTCGACCTGCGCGGGCGAGAGGTAGGGGGCCGGCGCCTCCTCGACCAGCTTCTGGTGGCGCCGCTGCAGCGAGCAGTCGCGCGTGGAGACGACGACGACGTTGCCGTGCTGGTCGGCGAGCACCTGCGTCTCGACGTGGCGTGGGTTGTCGAGGTAGCGCTCGACGAAGCACTCGCCGCGCCCGAAGGCGGCGACGGCCTCGCGCACCGCCGAGGCGAACAGCTCCGGGATCTCCTCGAGGGTGCGGGCCACCTTGAGGCCGCGGCCGCCCCCGCCGAACGCGGCCTTGATGGCCACCGGCAGGCCGTGAGCGCGGGCGAACTCGACGATCTCGTCGGCGTCGGCGACCGGGTCCGGCGTGCCCTCCACCTGCGGCGCCCCGGCGCGCTGGGCGATGTGCCGCGCGGACACCTTGTCGCCGAGGTCGCGGATGGCCTGCGGCGGCGGGCCGATCCAGGTGAGCCCGGCGTCGATGACGGCCTGGGCGAAGTCGGCGTTCTCCGAGAGGAACCCGTAGCCGGGGTGCACGGCGTCGGCCCCGGAGCGACGGGCGACGTCGATGAGCTTGTCGACCACGAGGTAGGTCTCGGCCGCCGTGGAGCCCCCGAGGGCGTAGGCCTCGTCGGCCGCCTTCACGTGCAGCGCGTCGCGGTCGGGGTCGGCGTAGACGGCGACGCTCGACAGCCCGGAGTCGCGGCAGGCCCGCGCGACGCGGATGGCGATCTCGCCTCGGTTGGCGATGAGGACCTTGGAGATGGTCATCGCAGGTGCGCTCCTGACGCCGGGTGCCGATCGGTCGGGCGGGTCGTGGCCCTCGCGGAACCGCGACCGACCCCCCGTCACCTTGCCAGAACGGGGCCCCGTCACGCGGGGCGGGGCGCAGGTCCGTGCGCCCGCGCCGCGCGCACCCGCCGGGTGCCGTCCGCGCGGCCCGGAGGGGCTACGGTCGCGGTGCGGGCCGACGACGGAGTCGGCCGCGAGGTCGGGCGGGCGGCCACGGCGTCCCGCCCCGGTCCGGAGGGGGTCGACCCGTGAGCGACGACGCGATCCGGGCCGCGCGGGAGGCGACCCTCGCGGTGCCCCCCGCGGCGGCCGCGAAGCTCGCCGCCGCCGGCAAGCTGCACCCTCGCGAGCGCCTCGCGGTCCTGCTCGACCCCGGCTCCTTCGTCGAGGACGGCCAGTTCGCCCACGCGCTCGTGCCCGGCCTGCCGGCCGACGGCGTCGTCACCGGCCGGGGGACGGTGGACGGGCGGCACGTGCTCGTGGTGGCCAACGACCCGACGGTCAAGGCCGGCTCGTGGGGCGCCCGGACGGTGGAGAAGATCGTCCGCGTCACCGAGGTGGCGCTGCGCGACGAGCTGCCGGTGTTCTGGTTCATCGACTCCGCCGGGGCGCGCATCACCGACCAGGTCGACCTGTTCCCGGGCCGGCGCGGGGCCGGTCGCATCTTCCGCAACCAGGTGGCGCTGTCGGGCCGGGTGCCGCAGATCTGCTGCCTGTTCGGGCCGTCGGCGGCGGGCGGCGCCTACATCCCCGCGTTCTGCGACGTCGTCATCATGGTCGAGGGCAACGCGTCGATGTACCTCGGCAGCCCGCGGATGGCCGAGATGGTCGTGGGCGAGAAGGTCACGCTCGAGGAGATGGGCGGGGCGCGCATGCACGCCACCGTCTCCGGCTGCGGGGACAACCTCGCCCACGACGACCACGACGCGATCGAGCAGGCCAGGCTCGTGCTGTCCTACCTGCCCGGCTCGTGGCGCGAGCAGCCGCCGGTGTACGCCGCGGAGCCCCCGGCCCGCGAGCTGACCGCGGAGCTCGTGCCCATGCCGGAGTCCAAGCCCTTCGACGTGCACCAGGTGGTGGAGGCGCTCGTCGACCACGAGTCGTTCTTCGAGATCAAGCCGCTGTTCGCGGCCGAGATCGTCGTCGGGCTCGCCCGCATCGAGGGCCGGCCGGTCGGCGTGGTCGCCAACAACAGCGCGGTGCGCGGCGGCGTGCTCTTCGGCGACAGCGCCGACAAGGCCGCGCGCTTCATCTGGTGGTGCGACGCGTTCAACGTGCCGCTGGTGTACCTCGCCGACGTCCCCGGCTTCATGATCGGCTCGCGGGTCGAGCGCGAGGGGATCATCCGCCACGGCGCCAAGATGATCACCGCGGTGTCGGAGGCCACCGTGCCGCAGGTGTCGGTCGTGCTGCGCAAGGCCTACGGCGCCGGCCTCTACGCGATGGCCGGCCCGGGGTTCGGCCCGGACGCCTGCCTCGCGCTGCCCACCGCGCGCATCGCGGTGATGGGCCCCGAGGCCGCCGTCAACGCCGTCTACGCCAACCGCATCGAGGCGATCGAGGACGACGCCGAGCGGGCGGCGTTCGTCGCCGAGCGGCGGGCCGAGTACGAGGCCGACGTCGACCTGCTGCGGCTGGCCAGCGACCTCGTGATCGACGCGATCGTGGAGCCGGGGGAGCTGCGCCGCGAGATCGCGCTGCGCCTGGCCGCCGCCGCGGGCAAGGACCGGTCCTTCAGCGCCCGGCGGCACGGCGTCCCCCCGGTCTGACCCGGCTGCCCACGGCGTCAGCGCGGTCAGTGCGGCTTGAGCAGGATCTGCAGCCCGATCACGAGCAGGCCGACGACGCCGCCGCTGGCCGCCGCGGCCCACCAGCGCCAGCCGGTGAGCCCGGCCATGCGCCCGGCGACCCCTGACACCACGACGAGCGTGGCCACGGCGGTCCACAGCAGCACCCGGATCGTGCTCAGCACGTCCAGGGGGCTGAGCCAGCCGATGCCGAGCACCACCAGCGGGGGCAGCGCCGCGACGAACCACGGCGCCTGGTCGACCGTGAGCTCCCACCACTCCGGACGGGTGAGCGGCCTGCGGAGCTCGGCGTGGGCGTGGAGCACCTCGGCGAACAGGTGCGCGAGGGCCAGGGCCACGAGCGGACCGAGGATCACCCCGAGGACGCCGAGGAACGTCGCCAGCCCCTGCCAGCCGTCGTAGACGGCGAGCACCGACATCAGCACGACGGTCGCGTACACGAGCCGGTCGAGCCGGAGCCGCCACGCGCCGATCTGCACGCCGACGTCGTCACCATGGTCCACGCGGGCATTGTGTCCCCACACCCGCGGCGGTACGGACGGACCCACGAGTCCCCGGCCGCATCCACCGGTCCGGAGCCTCCGCGGACGCGACGCGGCGGTACGGCTGCCCCTAGCGTGGGCCGCGGCCCGAGGAGGAGCCCATGACGACCGCACTCGACCTGTCCGTGGTCGACGACGCCAGCGTGGCGCAGTTCCGCGCGCAGGGGGCCACGGTGGTGCGCGGCCTGTTCGACGCCGACGAGGTGGCGACCATCGAGCGCGGCATCGAGCGCAACCTCGCCGAGCCGGGTCCGCTGTTCCTCACCGCCAGCCGCGATGACGACCCCGGCCGCTTCGTGGAGGACTTCTGCGGCTGGCAGCGGATCGAGGAGTACCGCGACATCGCGTTCGGCTCGCGCGCCGCCGACGTCGCGGGGGCGCTCATGGGCAGCCGCGAGGTGCGGCTCTACCACGACCACATGCTGGTGAAGGAGCCCGGCACGCGCCAGCCCACGCCCTGGCACCAGGACCAGCCCTACTACAACGTCGACGGGACGATGACCTGCTCGATGTGGGCGCCGGTCGACCCGGTGCCGCGCGAGTCCACCCTCGAGTTCCTCGCCGGGTCGCACCTGCAGGGGTGGCGCATGCCGCGCACGTTCCTCGACGCCCAGGCGAAGTGGTTCCCGGAGGGCAGCCTCGCCGAGCTGCCCGACATCGAGTCCGACCGCGCCTCCTACGACATCCTGGGCTGGGAGCTGCGCCCGGGCGACGCCGTCTTCTTCCACATGCTCACGCTCCACCACTCCTACGGCGTCCCGGGGCCGGGCAGGCGGCGCGCGTTCTCGCTGCGGTTCCTGGGCGACGACGTCACGCACGCCCCGCGGCCCTGGCGCACGTCCCCGCCGTTCCCGGGGCTGGAGGACGAGCTCGCGGCCGGCGCCCCGCTCGACCACCCGCTGTTCCCTGTCCTGCGGCGCCGGGGCTGAGCATGGGCACGGTCGACGACTACCTGGCCGGGCTCGACGAGCCCGCGCGCGCGGCGTTCGCCCGCGTCGTCGAGATCGCCTGCGCCGTGGCGCCGCAGGCCGAGCAGGGCACGAGCTACGGCATGCCGGCGCTGCTCGTCGACGGCCGGCCGCTGCTCGGCGTCAAGGCCGCCTCGGGGCACCTGAGCGTGTACCCGTTCAGCCCGGCCGTGATCGAGGCCGTCGCGGACCGGCTCGCCGGCTTCGCGCTGAGCAAGGGCACGCTCCGGTTCTCGGCCGAGCGGCGGCTGCCGGACGACGTCGTGCGCGACGTCGTGCGCCTGCGGCTGGCGGAGATCCTGCGCTGAGGCCGCGGACTCACCCGTCCGGCGGGTCGGTCGCGCGGCGCGGGAGGTCGATGTCGGAGGGGTCCGCGCGTCCTACCCCCGGAGGAGGCCCCCCCCATGAAGCGCGCCCCCCTTGCCGTCGCCCTCGTCTGCCTCGCGGCAGCCCTCACCGTCCCCGCCGGCGTCGCGCTCGCCGACGACTCCGGCCGCACCGGCGGCGCGATCACGACCCCCGAGTCGCCCATGCCGGCCAACGGCGGCGACCAGGGCTGGGGCAACTGCGGCCACAACTCCAGCGGGGGCAACCCGCACACCGGCGACAACGGCAACGGCGGCGGCAACGGCGGCGACGTGAAGGCCGACTGCGTCACGGCCACGCCGACGCCGAGCGACACGAGCACGCCGCCGGCCACCTGACCGGGCGCCCGGGGTACCGGCCGCGCCCGCCCGTCGGGCCGCGGCCGGTCGCCCGGGCGCGCCCCGCGCGCACCGTCTGCGCGTCAGCGCAGCGGCGGGAGGAGGCGAGCGGCCTCCTCCTCGGTCACGCGCACGTCGAGCTCGTCGGCGAGCAGGTCGCGCAGCTCGTGGTCGGGCACCGACCGCCGCTGCTCGCCCGTCGCGCGCACGACCCGGTACTCGCGGTCCTGCAGCGAGCGCACCTCGTCGTCGAGGATCAGCGAGGCCACGAAGCGGTTCACGAAGCTCGCGCTCGGGTGCCGGTGCGACCAGAAGTGGCCGATCTCGCAGTCGCTCTGGCCGTACTCGAGCAGCTCGAACCGGTACAGCGACGTCCAGTCGCCGTCCTCGAGCTTCTGCATCGTCCAGTGCTCGGGACGCAGCTCGACGACGCGGAAGCTCCGCCAGGACGACCCCACCACCGCGCCGCCGAGCGGCACCGGCAGATGGGGGCCCGGGGCGCCGAACCCGACGTCGACCACGTGCGGCGTGCCGTCGAGCTCGACGACGTTGATCCGGTGGGTCAGCCCCGGGTGCGGGTTCCCGCTCAGCAGCACGCGGCCGAGGCACAGGCGCGGGCGGAGGCCGAGCTCGTCGAGCACCTCGTGCACGAGCCCGTTGTGCTCGAAGCAGTAGCCGCCGCGCCGGCGCACGACGATGCGGTCGAGCAGCTCCTCGGGTGCCAGCGGCAGCGGGTCGCCGAGGCGCGGGCCGACGCTGGTGAAGGCGAGCGTCGCGACGTGCCGGCGCACCACCTCGGGCAGCAGCCCCGGGCCGCGCTCGGCCCCGTCGAGGCCCAGGGCGGCCAGGTACGCCGTGGTCAGCTCACTGCGGTCCACGCGTGCCTCCGTGCCAGAGGTCGGTCCACGGCACGCCGAGGCCGGCGAGCAGGCGGCGCAGCAGCGGCAGGCTCAGGCCCACCACGTTGCTGGGGTCGCCGTCGATGCGCTCGACGAACGGGCCGCCGAGGCCGTCGAGGGTGAACGCGCCGGCGACGGCCAGCGGCTCGCCCGTGGCGACGTAGGCCTCGACCGTCGCGTCGTCGAGGTCGGCGAACTCCACTGCGGTGGAGGCGACGCCCGAGGCGGTGCGGTCCTGCGCGGGCGCCGCGCCGAGCACCAGCACGGTGTGCCCCGTGCGCAGCCGCCCGGAGCGGCCGCGCATCGCGTGCCAGCGGCGCACCGCCTCCTCGGCGTCGTGCGGCTTGCCCAGGGCGACGCCGTCGAGGTCGAGCACGGAGTCGCACGCCACCACCACGGCGCCGGGCAGCTCCGCGCGCACCGCCTCCGCCACGGCCGCCGCCTTCGCCGCGGCCAGCGCCGCGGCCACCTCTGCGGGATCTGTACGGCCGGCGGCAGCCATCGCCGCCTCGAGGGCGTCCTCGTCGACGCCGCTCACCCGCACCACCGGCTCGATCCCGGCGGCGCGCAGCAGGGCCCTGCGCGCAGGGGAGGCGGACGCGAGCACCACGGTGCGCGTGGAGCCGGTCACCAGCGCCGCCTCACCGGGGCGCGTAGGTGGCGCGCCAGCCGCCGGCGGGCAGCGCGTGGCGCAGCGACCGGGCCGGGTCCGCCCACGCCGACCGGGCGCGCCGCGGAGCCGGGTCGCCGCCGCCGCTCGCCGCGACGACGGCCACCAGCGCCGCGATCTCGGTGGCGTCCGGCTCGCCGCGCACGACGCGCAGCACCGGCCGCTCCACGGCCTCCGGCTCGTCGCTCACAGCGGGATGTTCCCGTGCTTCTTCGGCGGCATCGCGGCGCGCTTGGTGCGCAGCGCCCGCAGCGCCCGCGTGACCTGTGCCCGCGTCTCGCTCGGCCGGATGACCGCGTCCACGTAGCCGCGCTCGGCCGCGACGTAGGGGTTGGCCAGCGTGCGCTCGTAGTCGGCGATGAGGGCCGCGCGCTCGGCGTCGGCGTCCTCGGACGCCGCGAGCTCGCGGCGGTAGAGGATGTTGACCGCGCCCTGCGCGCCCATCACCGCGATCTGCGCGGTGGGCCAGGCGAGGTTGACGTCGGCGCCGAGGTGCTTGGACCCCATGACGTCGTAGGCGCCTCCGTAGGCCTTGCGGGTGATCACGGTGACCAGGGGCACGGTGGCCTCGGCATAGGCGTAGATGAGCTTGGCCCCGCGCCGGATGATGCCGTTCCACTCCTGGTCCGTGCCGGGCAGGAACCCGGGGACGTCGACGAAGGTGAGCACCGGCACGTTGAAGGCGTCGCAGGTGCGCACGAAGCGGGCGGCCTTCTCCGACGCCTCGATGTCGAGCGTGCCGGCGAACTGCATCGGCTGGTTGGCCACCACGCCCACCGAGCGGCCCTCGACGCGGCCGAACCCCACGATGATGTTGGGCGCCCAGAGCGCCTGGATCTCGAGGAAGTCGGCGTCGTCGAGGACCGACTCGATCACCCGGTGCATGTCGTAGGGCTGGTTGGGCGAGTCCGGCACGAGCGTGTCGAGGGCGAGGTCGCTCTCGGAGGGCGCGAGGTCCGCGTCGACGTCGAAGGCCGGCGCCTCGTCGAGGTTGTTGCTGGGCAGGAAACCGAGCAGCGCCTTGACGAAGTCCATGGCCTCGGCCTCGTCGGCCGTCATCGCGTGCGCGACGCCGGACTTGCTGTTGTGGGTGCGCGCGCCGCCGAGGTCCTCGAAGCCGACGTCCTCGCCGGTGACCGTCTTGATGACGTCCGGCCCCGTGATGAACATGTGCGAGGTCTTGTCGACCATCACGGTGAAGTCGGTGATGGCGGGGGAGTAGACCGCGCCGCCGGCGCACGGGCCCATCACGAGCGAGATCTGCGGGACGACGCCGGAGGCGAGCACGTTGCGCCGGAAGATCTCGCCGTACAGGCCGAGCGAGACGACGCCCTCCTGGATGCGGGCGCCGCCGGAGTCGTTGATGCCGACGACCGGCACGCCCGTCTTGAGCGCGAGGTCCATGACCTTGACGATCTTCTCGCCGAAGACCTCGCCGAGGCTCCCGCCGAAGACGGTGAAGTCCTGCGCGAACACGCACACCTGGCGACCGTCGACCGTGCCGTAGCCCGTGACGACGCCGTCGCCGTAGGGCCGGTTGTCGGGCAGGTCGAAGTTGTTCGACCGGTGGCGGGCGAGGGCGTCGAGCTCGACGAACGAGCCCTCGTCGAGCAGCATCTCGATGCGCTCGCGGGCCGTGCCCTTGCCGCGCGCGTGCTGCTTCTCCACCGCCTTGGCCGACGCCGCGTGCGAGGCGGCGTCGCGCCGCGCCTCGAAGTCGGCGAGCTTGCCGGCCGTGGTCTTGGGGTCGTCCTCGGGCGCGGTCCCCGTCGTCTCGAGCTCCGGCGCAGCGGTCACCGGGTCACCTCTCGTCCGTCTCGGTCCCGTCGGCGCGGGCCTGTCTCGTACCTTAGCCAGGTGACCTCCCCCGACTCAGCGGACGGTGACGGCCGGCCGGAGGACCCCCGCGAGTGGCGCGACGACGTCCTGCGCCGGGCCCTCGACGGCGCCGGCGACGGGGGCTGGGGACCGGTCGTGGTGCTCGGGTCCACCGGTTCCACCAACGCCGATGCCGCCGACCAGGTGGCCGAGGGTGCGCCCGAGGGCTTCACGGTCGTCGCCGACGAGCAGACCGCGGGACGAGGCCGCCTCGACCGCACGTGGACCTCGCCGTACGGCGCCGGCCTGGCGATGTCGGTGGTGCTGCGACCGGTGGTGCCGGACGAGTCCTGGGGGTGGGTCCCGCTCACGGCGGGCCTCGCGGTGGTCGAGGCGCTGGCCCGGCAGGGGCTGCGCTGCGGGCTCAAGTGGCCCAACGACGTCGTGGTGCCCGGGCCGGACCGCGCGGGCGGCCCGGGCCCGCGCAAGCTCGGCGGGATCCTCGTGGAGCGCGTCGGGCGCGCGCTCGTGGTGGGCATCGGCGTCAACACCGGCCTGCGCGCCGACGAGCTCCCGGTGCCCACGGCGACCTCGGCCCGGCTCGAGGGCGTGGCGGTGTCGCGCGAGCGCCTCGTCGTGGACGTGCTCGACGCGCTGCGCGGCCGCTACGCGCGCTGGCAGCAGGGGCAGGGCGACGCCCGCCGCACAGGTCTGCTCGACGAGTACGGCGCCGCCTGCGTCACCCTCGGCGCCGAGGTGCGCGCACTGCTTCCGGGCGAGCGCTCCGTGGAGGGCACGGCGTACGCGATCGACGACCAGGGCCGGCTGCTCGTACGGACCGGCGGGGGCGGGACGGAGAGCGTGTCGGCGGGCGACGTGACCCACCTCCGCTGACACCGTGCGGCCCGGCAATCCCCGCGGTCCCCGCGCCCGATCCCCGGGCGGCGTGCCACGATGCGGCCATGGCGTACCCGAAGAAGCTCCTGGCCGACGACGAGCAGATCGTCTACGAGCTGCGCCCGCACTGGCGCGCGCTCGTCGCTCCCGCGTTCGTCTTCCTCGTGACGCTCGGCGTCGGCTTCTTCCTCCTCGCGAAGTTCGACAACGCCGCCGTGCGCTGGATCGTCGCCGGGGTGATGGTGATCGCCCTCGTGGTCTGGGTGGTGCGCCCGTTCGTCTACTGGTACTCGACCCAGTACGTGTTCACCGACCACCGCATCATCGTGCGCACCGGCATCATCGCCCGTAAGGGCCGCGACATGCCGCTGTCGCGCGTGAACGACGTGTCGTTCTCGCACTCCTTCATCGAGCGCTTCCTCAACTGCGGGACCCTCCAGGTCGAGTCGGCCGGCACCCAGGGCCAGCTCGTCATCACCAGCGTCCCCAATGTCGAGCAGATCCAGCGCGACATCTACCGGCTGCACGACGAGGACGACATGCGCCGGCGCCAGCAGTACGAGCAGCGCCCCGGTCCGCCGCCGCCGGTCCCCGGCCCGTCGTCCGAGTGACCGAGCCGGGCGGCGGGGGACGGCGCAGCGACGAGGTCGTCGACGAGCTCGTCGACGTCGTGCTCGGCGCGCCGCGCCGGCTGCGGCGCGAGCAGGTGGCGCACGACGCCGGCGTCCCGCTGCCCGAGGCCCGGCGGCTGTGGCGCGCGCTCGGCTTCGCCGACGTCGGCGACGCGGTGGAGTTCACCGATGCCGACGCCGACGCCCTCCGGCTGCTCGGCACCCTGCTGCGCCGTGGGGTGCTCGACTGGGGGGTCGCGGTCGAGGTGGCCCGCAGCCTCGGCCAGACGGCGGCCCGGCTGGCCGACTGGCAGACCGACACGTTCGGCCGTCTGCTGGTCGAGCGCGGTGCCGTCGACCGGCGCGACCCGCTGTCCGAGGAGTCCGCGGCCGCTCTGTTCCGCGAGCTGGACCTCCTGCTCCCAGTGCTCGAGCGGCTGCTCGTGCACGGCTGGCGGCGCCAGCTCGCCGCCGCGGTCGAGCGCGCGCTGGGGGACGCCGAGCGCGAGGGCGCGGTCGAGACCGGCCACCTCACGGTGGGCTTCGCCGACCAGGTGGGGTTCACCCGGCTCTCGCGCCGCCTCGAGGAGCAGGAGCTCGCCGACCTCGTCGACCGGTTCGAGTCGAGGTCGGCCGACGTCGTCGCCGCGGCCGGCGGACGGCTGATCAAGACCCTCGGCGACGAGATCCTCTTCGTCGCCGACGCTCCCCGCGCCGCCGCCGAGATCGGGCTGCGCCTCATCGAGGAGCACCGCACCGACCGGCGCGTGCCCCGGCTGCGGGTCGGCCTCGCGACCGGGGTCGTCGTGGCGCGGCGCGGCGACGTCTTCGGCACCACCGTCAACCTGGCGAGCCGGCTCACCGCCGAGGCCCGGCCCGACTCCGTGCTGGTGGACCCGGTCACCGCCGTGGCGCTGACGTCCGCTCCGGGCGTGCGGGTGCTGCCGCTGCTCCCGCGGCCGGTGCGCGGGCTCGGCCTGGTGGCGCCGGCGGTGCTCCAGCGGGCCTGACCGCCCGGGCCCGCCCCCGGTAGTCGGACGACGGAGGGTCGGTCGGGCGGTTCGGCAGACAGGGGCCCGCCGCCGTGCTGTCGTGCTCGCATGCCCTCGCGCCGGTCCCGCCGAGCGACGGGGGTCATCCGTTCGGGCCAGCGGACCACCGGAACGGGTGAACGGCTGCCGGGCCCGCCTGCCGATACAGACCTCGTGCGGGACGGCGCGGACATCGATCCGGGGTCCGGGCACGCGGGCGTGCCCGCGGCCGACCTCGGCTTCCGGCTGCGCTCGCTCATCGAGTTCGTCTCGCTGGTGTCCGCGGCGCGCGGCTACGCCGACCTGCTGCGGGTGATGGCGGCGGAGGGCCGGCGCGCGCTCGAGGCGTCCTGCGTCTCCCTCTCGCACTGGGAGCGCGACCGCGGCCGGCTGCGGACCCTGGTCAACGACGGCGAGCTCGGGCCCGGCCAGGTCCACGACCCCGTCGACGAGACCTACCTGCTCTCGGAGTACCCGCTCGCCCGCAAGATGCTCGCCGACGGCGTCGGCTACGCGCAGAGCCTCGACGACGAGGACATCGACCCGGCCGTGCGGCGCATCCTGGTCGAGGAGGGCAAGCACTGCGCCCTGGCCGTGCCGATCATGTACGAGGGCCGGATGTGGGGCGAGCTGTGGGCGTCCCGGTCCGCGGGCCAGCCCGTGTTCACCGACGACGACGTCGACTTCGCCCGCATCGTGTCCGCCCAGGTGGGCGCCGGGATCGCGCAGGCCGAGCACCTGGCCCGGGTCGAGCGCCTGGCCTACACCGACGACCTCACCGGCCTGGCGAACCGCCGTGCGTTCGAGGACCGCCTCGACGAGGCGCTCTCGCTCTACCGCAGCCACGGGTTGCCGGTGGGGATCGTGGTGGTCGACGTCAACGGCCTCAAGCGGATCAACGACCGGCACGGGCACGTGGCCGGGGACTCCTCGCTCCTCACCTTCGCCAGCGAGCTGTCCGCCGCCGCCTCGACGTACGCCGACGCCCTCGCGGCCCGCCTCGGCGGCGACGAGTTCTGCGTCCTCGTGATGGGGTCCAGCGGCGACGACGTCGTGGCGCTGGCCCAGGACATCTGCCGCCGCGCCTCCGGCGTGCTCGACGAGGGCGTGGCCTGCGGCGTGGCCACCACCGACGACCTGCCTACCACCGCGGTGACGCCGTCCCGCTTCCTGCGGGCCGCCGACGCCGCGCAGTACCGGGCCAAGCGCGCGGGGCTCCAGGCGCCCGTCGTGGCCGGCCGCACCTCGTCCCTGCCCGGCGACGCCGACGGTGACGAGGACCAGCCCGAGCGCCGGCAGTTCCGGGGGCGCGGCGCGCTCGGCCCGGGCCCGGTGCTCGACGAGGTCGTCCGCCGGCTCGACGCCAGCGTGGAGCACGACCCGCTCAAGCGCCTCGTGGTCGTGGCGGAGGTGCTCGCCGAGAGCGTGGACGCCTCGAGCTGGTTCGTCTCGCGCATGGCGGCGGGCTCGCGGACCGTCCGCACCGAGGCCTCGGCCGTCTCGCGCGGGGTCGAGGGGGCGGAGTACTACGTCGTCGACGACTACCCCGTCGAGGAGTACCCGGCCACCTACGCGGCCCTCACCGGGCACCACGTGATCGTCGACGTCGACGACCCGCGCAGCGACCCGGCCGAGGTGTCGCTGCTCATGCTCGCCGGCCAGTCCGAGATGCTCATGAGCGGCCTGGCGGACGGCGCCGGCGACCACTGGGTCGTGGAGATCCTCGGCGACGAGCTGTCCGCGCCGGTGCGCCCCTACGCCGCCGTGCTGCGCGCCGGCGTCGCCCTCGCCCTGTGCCGCTGACCCGGACCGGGCACCTGCCGGGCGGGGCCCTCCCGCGGTCCGCGGCGGCCTTCCGCGTCGGTCCTCCGTGCCCGGCGGACGGCCCTATCCTGGCCGCGTGAGCGCCGCGCCCAACCGCGTCCTCGTGGCCGAGGACGACGCCGACATCAGCGAGCCGCTGGTGCGGGCCCTCTCGCGCGAGGGCTACGACGTCACGCTGGTCACCGACGGGTGCGCCGCCCTCGCCGCGGCGCTGTCCGGCTCCTCCGACCTCCTCCTGCTCGACCTCGGCCTGCCGGGGATGGACGGCCTGGAGGTGTGCCGGGCCCTGCGCGGCCAGGGCAGCACGCTGCCCGTGCTGGTGCTGACGGCGCGCACCGCCGTGCCGGACCTCGTGGTGGGCCTCGACGCCGGCGCGGACGACTACGTGAGCAAGCCCTTCCGGCTCACCGAGCTCCTCGCCCGCGTCCGCGCGCAGCTGCGCCGGGCGCCCGCGCCCGAGCCCGAGGCGCTCCGCGCGGGCGGCCTCGTGGTCGACCTCAAGTCCCGCCGGGTGAGCGTCGACGGCGTCGAGGCGGCGCTGACCCCGAAGGAGTACGACCTGCTGGTCGTGCTGCTGCGCCGGGCCGGCTCGGTCGTCCCCCGCGAGCAGCTCATGCGCGAGGTGTGGCAGACCGAGTGGTTCGGGGCCACCAAGACCCTCGACATGCACGTGTCGACCCTGCGCCGCAAGCTCGGCTCCGCCGGGTCGTTCATCGCCACCGTGCGCGGTGTCGGCTTCCGGCTCGACCGGCCGGAGTGACCGTGCGCCGCCGTCTGCTCCTCCTCGTCTTCTCCACCACGCTGCTGGCGCTGACGATCCTCGGCGTCGTCCTCATGACCGTGATCTGGGCGGCGATGTCCAGCGCCAAGGACGAGCACGCCCATGACACCGCGAGCTTCGTGGCGAGCTACCTCCAGGACTCGATCGTCGCCAACGACGGCGCCGCCCACATCACCGAGTCGACGCTCATCCGCGTTCCTCGCAACGACGCCTGGCTCCAGGCCGTCCTCCCCGACGGCCGCGTGGTGCAGACCGGTCCGGTCCCCGACGGGGGCGGCTTCACCGGGACCGGCACGGCGGGCTCCGGGCCCACGCGGGTGACCGTCACGGCCGTGATCCCGCGCAGCCTCCTGGTCGGCGAGGTCGTGCAGGAGGGGCTCATCGTCGTGGCGCTGTCGCTGCTCGCCCTCGGCGTGGCGATGGTCATCGCCTCGGTCTACGCCCGAAGGCTCACCCGGCCGCTCGAGGACTTCGCCGAGTCCGCCGAGCTGCTCTCGACCGGCGACCGCCGCGCGGTGGGGCGGCGGTACGGCATCGAGGAGCTCGACGCCGTCGCCGACGAGCTCGACCGCGCGGTCACCAGCTTCAACGACGTCCTCGAGCGCGAGCGCCGGGTCACCGCCGAGGCCAGCCACCAGCTGCGCTCGCCGCTCACCGCGCTCTCGCTGCGGCTCGAGGAGATCCTCGCCGCCGACGACCTCGACGTGGTGCACGCCGAGGCCACCGCCGCGCTCGGCCAGGTGGAGCGGCTCTCCGGCGTCGTGGACGACGTGGTGTCCGTCGGGCGCGGCTTCCCGCTCGAGGCGGCGTCGCGCTACCCGATCGACGACCTCGTGCGCGGCCAGGTGGTGGAGTGGACCCCGGCGTTCGAGGCGCAGGGCCGGGAGCTGGAGGCCCTGGGCAGCGTCGGGCTCTGGATCACCGGGGCCCGCGGCGCGCAGGCGCAGGTGCTGGCGACCCTCATCGAGAACTCGCTGGTGCACGGCGGCGGCCGCACCATGGTGCGGGTGCGCGCGTCGGGCACCTGGGTGGTGATCGAGGTGGGCGACCAGGGCGCCGGGGTGGCGCCGGAGGTGGAGCGGCGGGTCTTCGAGCGCAGCGTGAGCGGCGGCGGGGGCTCGGGCCTCGGGCTGGCGCTCGCGCGCACGCTGGTGGCCGCCGACGGCGGCCGGCTCGAGATGATCTCCGCCCGCCCTGCGGTGTTCGCGATGTTCCTGCCCACCCGGCGCAGCCGTGCCTCCGACCAGCCGGGGCCGGAGACGTCGGGGGAGCCGGCGCTCCCGGCCCCCGCGGAGCCGTCCGCGCAGGCGCAGGACGGCGCCGCTGCCGCGGTCGCGGAGCCGGGTCAGACGGAGGTGGAGATGGCCGCCTCGTCCGCCGCGGCGGGGTCCGCGGGGAACACCCAGCGCCGGTAGGACCAGAAGCGGAACAGCGTCCCGAGGCCGAGGCCGACGACGTTCGCGCTGATGTTGTCGGCGACCGGCCCGGTGAGACCGAGGGCGTAGTGGCTGAACCACAGGCAGGCCACGGAGATGCCCAGGCCCACGCCGTTGAGCACGAAGAACAGCAGGTACTCGCGCCGGAACGTGGTGCGGCCGCGGTTGCGGAAGGTCCAGTAGCGGTTGCCGAAGTAGGCCACCGTGGTGGCCACGGTGACGCTGATGACCTTGGCGGTGAGCGGCTTGTCGTAGAACGGGCCCTCGCCGCCGGCGAAGCGCAGCACGTTGAACAGGCCGACGTCGACGACGAGCGCGACGATGCCGACGACCCCGAACTTGGCGACCTCGTGCAGCAGGCTGCCGAGACGCTGGGAGAGGCCGTGCATCAGCGACCGCTGGCGGGGGGTCTCGGGCACCGGCCGAGTCTACCTTCCGTCACCGGCCGATCCCGCGCCCGCAGCGGGCGCCGGCGGACGCCTCCACCCGGCCGTCCGGGGCGCCTGCGGGTAGCCTCGGCCCACCCGGGAACCGGGGTGGGGGAGCACGGTCCGCGCCGCACGACCTGCGGCGGGACCAACGGACAGGAGGACGACGTGGACCTGCGTCTGCCCGAGGAGCTCGAGGCGCTGCGGCGCACCGTCGAGGAGTTCGCGCACGACGTCGCGGCCCCGGTGGTGGGGGACCTCTACGCGCGCGGCGAGTTCCCGTACGAGCTGGTGGCCGCGATGGGGCGGATGGGCCTGTTCGGCCTGCCCGTGCCGGAGGAGTACGGCGGCATGGGCGGCGACTACGTCGCGCTGTGCGTCGCGATCGAGGAGCTGGCCCGGGTCGACTCCTCCCTGGCCATCACCCTCGAGGCGGCGGTGTCGCTCGGCACGATGCCGCTGCTGCGCTTCGGCACCGAGGCCCAGAAGCGGGAGTGGCTGCCCCGGCTCGCGACGGGCGAGGCCCTCGGCGCCTTCGGCCTCACCGAGCCCGGCGGGGGCACCGACGCCGGGGCCACGCGCACCACGGCGGTGCTCGACGGCGACGAGTGGGTGGTCAACGGCAGCAAGGCCTTCATCACGAACTCGGGCACCCGCATCACGGGGTTCGTGACCGTCACGGCCGTGACGGGCACGACCGGCGACGGGCGCAAGGAGATCAGCACGATCCTGGTGCCCAGCGGCACCCCGGGATTCACTGTGGCGCCGTCGTACCGCAAGGTGGGCTGGGACTCCTCGGACACCCACGAGCTGGCGTTCGACGACGTGCGGGTGCCCGCGGAGAACCTCGTGGGCGAGCGCGGCCGCGGCTACGCGCAGTTCCTGTCGATCCTCGACGAGGGCCGCATCGCGATCGCGGCGCTGGCGACCGGGCTGGCCCAGGGCTGCGTCGACGAGTCGGTCCGCTACGCCGCCCAGCGCGAGGCGTTCGGCCGGCCGATCGCGGCCTACCAGGCCGTGCAGTTCCTCGTGGCCGACATGGAGGTGCGCGCGCACACGGCCCGCCTCGCCTGGCGCGACGCCGCCGCCCGCATGCTGGCCGGCGACCCGTTCAAGCGGCAGGCGGCGATCGCCAAGCTGCACGCCTCCGAGGCGGCGATGGACAACGCGCGCTGGGCCACCCAGGTGCACGGCGGCTACGGCTTCATGATCGAATCGCCGGTGGGCCGGTTCTACCGGGACGCGAAGGTCCTCGAGATCGGCGAGGGCACGTCGGAGGTGCAGCGCATGCTGATCGCCCGCGATCTGGGGCTCGAGACCTCGTGACCGGCTACGCGGTGCGCCGCGGGCCCGACCCCGAGGTCGGCTCGCTCGAGCGGGTCACCCTGGCCTCGCCCGAGGGTCTCGAGGTCGCCTTCGTGCCGGGCGCCGGCATGGTGGGCACCTCGATGGCCCTCGACGGCGTCGAGCTGCTGGCGCGCCGCGGAGGACTGCCCGCCTACCTCGCCACCGGCTCCACGTACGGCATCCCCCTGCTGGCACCGTGGGCCAACCGGGTCGCGCAGCCGCGCCAGGAGGCGGCCGGCGTCGTCTGGGAGGTCGTCCCCGGTGCCGTCGGCGTGCACCTCGACGAGTGGGGCCAGCCGATCCACGGCCTCATGCCGGGCCTGTCGTGGGACGTCGAGGACGTCGTCGCCAGCGGCGACGCCGCCGTGCTCGTCGCGTCGCTGGACTTCGACGGGCGGCTCGACCGCTTCGCCTCGTTCCCCTTCGAGCACCGCCTGCGGGTGGAGGCGGCGGTGCGCGGCCGGGTGCTGCGCGTGACGACCTCGCTGACCGCGACCGGCTCCACCGCCGTGCCGGTGGCGTTCGGGTGGCACCCGTGGCTGGACTTCCCCGGCGTGCCGCGCGCCGAGTGGGACCTCGACCTGCCCTTCACCCGTCGCGCCGTCCTCGGCCCGACGTCGATCCCCACGGGGGAGGTGCGCGACGACCCGGTGCCCGTGGGCCCGCTCGGCGGTCTCGCCCTCGACGACGTGTACGTCGACCTGGCGGACGGGACCACCGGCACCGTGCGCGGCGGCGAGCACGCGGTGGCCTTCCGCTACGTCGAGGGCTACCCCGTGGGAGTGGCGTTCGCGCCGCTGGACCAGGACGTCGTGTGCGTCGAGCCGATGACCGCCCCCACCGATCCCTTCGCCGGCCGCTTCCCGCTGCGCACCGCGGCCCCCGGCGAGACGGTGACGGCGGTGTTCGAGATGACGGCGATTAGGCTGCGCGGGTGAGCCAGAGCCCCGAGGTCCCGGCGGCGCACGTCGCACCGGGGTTCCCCGTGGTGGGCGTCATCGGGGGTGGGCAGCTCGCGCGGATGATGCAGCAGCCGGCCATCGCCCTCGGGGTGGGGCTGCGGGTGCTGGCCACCTCGCTGGAGGAGAGCGCAGCCCAGGCCGTGCGCGACGTCCGCATCGGCCGCCACGACGACCTCGACGACCTGCGCGCGTTCGCGGCCGGGTGCGACGTGGTGACCTTCGACCACGAGCACGTGCCGCCCCTCCTGCTCAAGACGCTCGAGGACGAGGGCGTCGCGGTGCGACCCGGAGGGCGCGCGCTCGTGCACGCGCAGGACAAGATCATCATGCGCGAGGCGCTCACCGCGGCGGGCGTCCCGTGCCCGCTGTGGGCCGCGATCGACGAGGTGGGCCAGCTCGAGGCGTTCGGCGCGCAGGCCGGCTGGCCGCTCGTGCTCAAGACCTCGCGCGGGGGCTACGACGGCCGCGGCGTGTGGGTGGTGGGCTCCTTCGACGAGGCGGCGGCCCTCCTCGCGTCCACCACGCTGGCGCCCGGCGCCCGCTGGCTGGCGGAGGAGCGGGTCGACTTCGTGCAAGAGCTCTCGGCCCAGGTGGCCCGCAGCCCGCACGGGCAGGCCGTCGCCTACCCCGTCGTCCGCACCGTGCAGACCGACGGGATCTGCACCGAGGTGGTGGCGCCGGCGCCGGGCCTCACCGACGACGAGGTCGTCGCCGCGCAGCACGCCGCCCTCACCGTGGCCGGCGCGCTCGACGTCGTCGGCATGCTGGCCGTGGAGATGTTCGAGACGCGCGACGGGCGCGTGCTGGTGAACGAGCTCGCCATGCGGCCGCACAACTCGGGCCACTGGTCGATCGACGGCGCGGTGACCTCGCAGTTCGAGAACCACTTGCGCGCCGTGCTCGACCTGCCACTGGGCGACCCGTCCGCGATCGCACCGCACGCCGTGATGGTCAACGTCCTCGGCACGGACAAGGGCGACCTCTACCACGCCTACCTGCACTGCATGGCCCGCGATCCCGGGCTCAAGGTCCACATGTACGGCAAGGCCGTGCGTCCAGGGCGCAAGCTGGGCCACGTCACCGTCGTCGGGGACGACCTCGACGAGCTGCTCTCCCGCGCGCACCACGCGGCGGACTACCTCTCCGGAGTCATCGATGAGTGAGAGCCCCCTCGTCGGGATCGTCATGGGCTCGGACTCGGACTGGCCCACCATGTGCGAGGCCGCCAACGTGCTCGCGGAGTTCGGTGTGCCCTACGAGGTCGGGGTCGTCTCGGCGCACCGCATGCCCGAGGAGATGGTCCGCTACGGCCGCACCGCCGCCGAGCGCGGCCTGCGGGTCGTCGTCGCCGGCGCGGGGGGCGCCGCGCACCTGCCCGGGATGCTCGCGTCACTGACCCCGCTGCCGGTGATCGGCGTGCCGGTGCCGCTCGGCGTGCTCGACGGCATGGACTCGCTGCTCTCGATCGTGCAGATGCCGGCCGGGGTGCCCGTGGCCACGGTGGCGATCGGCAACGCGCGCAACGCCGGGCTGCTCGCGGTGCGGGTGCTCGCGGCGGCCGACGACGAGCGCGGCGCGGGACTGCGCGCACGCATGGCCGAGTTCCAGGAGTCGTTGCGCGCCACGGCCACGGCGAAGGGCGAGGCGCTGCGCGAGTCGCTCGGGGGCGCGCGCGAGGCATGAGGTGACCACGGTCTGCATCCTGGCCTGGCTGCTCGTCGCGCTCGTCCCCGGGGCCGCGCTGCTGCTCGCGGCCCGGCCCACGGCGAGCCCGGCGGTGGTGCTCGCGGCGTCGCCGCTCGTGTCGCTGGGGCTGGTCCACTCGTGGGCGCTCGTGCTCGACGCCGTCGGCGCGCCCGTCGAGGTCGCGACTGTCGTGCCGGTGGTGGTGCTCGTGCCCCTCGCGGTGGCGGCGGTCGTGCTGCGCCGCCGCGGCGCGCTGCTCGCGGGCCGGATGCGGCTCGGGCGGCCGGAGGCGTGGATCGTGCTCGGCGTCTGCGTCGTCGCGGTGGTCGTGTGGTGGGACGTCACGCACGGGCTGTCGCTGGTGCCGCCCAACGAGGACGGCACCCACCACGGCCTCTACGCCACCCGCATCCTCGAGCTGCGCACCGTGGACCCGAGCCGGGTGGTCGTGGGCGACGTCCTCACCGACGACCCCTCCGTCGCCTACTACCCGCTGGCCCTGCACACCGCGGCCGCGCTCGTGAGCTCGATGAGCGGGGCACCGGTCGCGGTGTCGCTCGACGTGGCCCTGGTGGTGGGCGCGGCGGTCCTGCTGCCCGTCGGCATGGCCCTGCTCGCCCGCCGGCTCTTCCCGGCCTGGAGGTGGGCGGCTCCCGCCGCGGCGGCGCTGTCGATCGCGTTCCCGGCGTTCCCCTACTACCCGTCCTACTGGGGCGGCCTGCCGCTGGTGATCGGCATGGCCCTGGCGGCGCCGCTGCTGGTGCTGCTGCTCGACGTCCTCGACGACGCGCGGCCGCTGCTCGTGGTGGCCGCGTCCGGGGTCGTGACCGGGGCGGCCTTCGTCGGGCTGTTCGGCCTGCACAGCAGCGAGGTGGTGACCGCGCTCGCGTTCGCCGCCGTGCTGCTGGCCACCGATCTCGCGCGGCGCCGCTCCTGGCCCATGGCGCGGGTGCTCCTCGTGCACGGCGGGGTCGCGGCGGTGGTGCTCGCCGCCTACCTGGCCCCGCAGCTGGCCGTCCTCGACAGCACGACCCAGCTGCGCGCGGACGTGGCGCAGATGCCGCAGGTGCCGCTGCTGGCGCAGATCGGCAACGCCGTCACGGTGTTCTTCGGGGTCTCGCCGACGATCAACGGCGACCAGCAGGCGTTCCTCGGCCACCCGTCGGCCCTCAGCGACGCCGTCGCGAACGCCGGGCTCCTGGTGCTGCTCGCGCTGCTCGTCGTCGGCGTGGTGGTCACCGTGCGGGCCCGCGTGCGGCCCGAGTGGACGCTGTGCGGGCTCGGCGTCGTGGTGCTCACGGTCTGGTCCGGCATCCACGCGCCGGGGGGCGAGGCGCTGACCGTGCCGTGGTACTCCCGCTGGGACCGGGTGGTGCTCAACGAGATCTGGTTCGTCGCCACCTTCGCGGCCGTGGGCGCGGCGGTCGTCGGGGCGTGGCTGGTCCGACGGCGCACCGCGGTGGCCGCGGCGGGCGTGACCATGGCGCTGGCAGTGCTGCCGGCACTGCCGCAGCTCCAGCGCTCGCACGCGACCGCCACGTTCGGCTTCGACAGCTCCAGTCTGGCGGACCCGCGCGCGCGGGCCGCGTTCGAGTACCTCCGCGAGCACGTGCGGCCCGGGGAGCGCGTGCTCAACGAGCTGACCGACGGCTCGGGGTGGATGTACGCGCTGGACGGCGTGACCCCCGTGTTCGCCTCGGCGGAGCAGGCGATGTCGGGGTGGGGCGAGCGGCACTACCTGCGCGAGCACGCCGCGCACGTCGACGACGACGCCCGGGCCAAGACAGCCGCCGACCAGTGGGACGTGCAGTGGCTCTACCTCGGGCCCAGCCTCATGCCGTTCCGCCTGCCGCTGCTGGACCGGCAGGCGATCCTCGCCTCGCCCGCGTGGCGCGTGGTGTTCGACGACGGCGGCGCGCTGGTGCTGCGCCGCGTGGGCTGACGCCCCGTCCGCTCCCGGTCAGGCGGCCGGGTGGCGGCGCCACTCGATGGCCGGGCAGCGGTCCATGACGACCTCGAGGCCGGCGTCGCGGGCGCGGCGGGCCGCCTGCTCGTCGATCACGTCGAGCTGCGTCCAGACCGCCTTGGCCCCGACGGCGATCGCGTCGTCGATCACCGCGCCGACGCGGGCGGAGTTCACGAAGCAGTCCACGACGTCGACCGGACCGACCTCGAACACCGCGTCCGCGAGGGTGGCGTAGCCGCGCTCGCCGTGCACGGTGCGCGCCGTGGGGTGCACGGGCACGATCCGCTTGCCGTGCGCCTGGAGCACGCGGGCCACGCCGTAGGCCGGGCGGATGGTGCTGTCGGAGAGCCCCACGACGGCCCACACCGAGTGCTCGCGCAGGATCCGCGCGACTCGCTCGTCGTCGCCGTAGAGGTCGGGGTCGCGCGGCACGTGTGCAGGCTACGTCGCCGGCACGACCCGCGCCGCACGGCGCTCCACCAGCGGCCTCCCCAGGGCGCGCACGTCCCAGCCGGCTGCGAGGTAGGCGTCGACGTCGAGGGTGTTGCGGGTCTCCAGCAGGCGGCGACCGCGCACCGCGGCACCGAGCTCGGCGGGGTCGAGGTCGCGGTAGACGTGCCACTCGGTGGCGTGCACCACGAGGTCGGCCTGGTCGCACGCCTCCAGCACGTCGTCGACGTAGGCCGGGCCGGGCCGGTGGCGCCGCGCGTTGGCCAGCGCCTTGGGGTCGGTCACGCGCACGTCGGCGCCGAGCTCGTGCAGGGCCGCGGCGACGTCGAGCGCGGGGGAGTCGCGGATGTCGTCGCTGTCGGGCTTGAACGCCGCCCCGAGCACCGTGACCCGGCGACCGGCGACGTCGCCGCCGAGCATCGTCGTGGCGATCTCGACGGCACGACGGCGGCGGCGGATGTTGATGTCGTCGACGTCGCGCAGGAAGGCCAGCGCCTGGTCGACGCCGAGCTCCTCGGCGCGCGCCATGAAGCCGCGCAGGTCCTTCGGGAGGCACCCGCCGCCGAACCCGAGGCCGGCGTTGAGGAAGCGCCGTCCGATGCGGGCGTCGTGACCGATCGCGTCGGCCAGGGCAGCGACGTCGGCGCCGGTCGCCTCGCACAACTCGGCCATCGCGTTGATGAACGAGATCTTCGTGGCCAGGAAGGCGTTGGCGGCGTTCTTCACCAGCTGGGCCGTGGCGAGGTCGACCACGACGTAGGGCATGCCGTGGTCGAGGACGGGTGCGTAGAGCGCGGCGATCTCCGCGGCGTCGCGGTCGTCGTCGACGCCGACCACCACGCGGTCCGGCGCGAGCGTGTCCTTGACCGCGAACCCCTCGCGGAGGAACTCCGGGTTCCACGCCAGCCGCACCGCGTCGCCGGCCGGCGCCAGGGCGTGGAGCCGGTCGCGGATGTCCTCGGCCACCCCGACGGGGACGGTCGACTTGCCGATCACCAGGCAGGGGCGGGTGAGCAGCGGACCGAGCCCCTCGACGGCAGAGTCGACGTAGCGCATGTCGGCCGCGGTCGAGTCGGCCTTCTGGGGCGTGCCCACGCAGATGAAGTGGACGTCGCCGTGCTCGGCGGCCTCGTCGTAGGAGGTCGTGAACCGCAGCCGGCCGGTCGCGAGCGCCTCGGCCAGGAGGTCGTCGAGGCCGGGCTCGAAGAACGGCGCGGTGCCGCCGGAGAGCTGCTCGACCTTCTCGGCGTCGACGTCGAACCCGACGACGTCGTGGCCGATCCGTGCCATCGCCGAGGCGTGCACCGCTCCGAGGTAGCCGCACCCGACGACGGTGATCCTGCGGGGCGCGAAAGCCGGGCGGTCGTCGGTCACGGCCAGACTCTAGGGGGTCGCGCGGGCCGGTGCCGCTCCGGCGTCGCCGGGGCGGACGATCCCCCGCGGGCGACGGGGAGGGGCCGCGCGTAGCCTCGAAGCGCACGCACGGGCCGCCGCCGCGGCCGCGACGGAAGGGACGACTCGCGATGGGCACGCACGGGGACCCGACGTTCGACCTCTATCGGCTCTCGCCCGAGCACGACCTGCTCCGCGAGAGCGTGCGGGCGCTGGCCGAGGACAAGATCGCCCCGCGCGCGGCGGAGATCGACGAGACCGGCGAGTTCCCCCACGACGTGCTCGACGCCCTCGTGGCGAACGACCTGCACGCCATCCACGTGCCGGAGCAGTACGGCGGGGCCGGTGCGGACGCGCTGGCGGTGTGCATCGTCATCGAGGAGATCGCACGGGCGTGCGCGTCGAGCTCGCTCATCCCCTCGGTGAACAAGCTCGGCTCGATGCCGCTCATCCTGGGCGGCTCGGACGAGGTCAAGGACCGCTACCTGCCCCCGCTCGCCCGCGGCGAGGCGATGTTCTCCTACGCGCTGTCCGAGCCCGAGGCGGGCAGCGACGCCGGGGGCATGCGCACGCGGGCCGTGCGCGACGGCGACGACTGGGTCCTCGACGGCGCCAAGCGATGGATCACCAACGCCGGAGTCTCGGACTACTACACCGTGATGGCGGTGACCGACCCCGACAAGCGCACCCGCGGCGGCATCACGGCGTTCGTGGTCGAGAAGAGCGACGAGGGGTTCACCTTCGGCGCCCCGGAGCACAAGCTCGGCATCAAGGGCTCGCCCACCCGCGAGCTGTACTTCGACGGCGTGCGCATCCCCGACTCGCGACGCGTGGGCGAGGTGGGCGAGGGCTTCGCGCTGGCCATGCGCACGCTGGACCACACGCGCATCACGATCGGCGCCCAGGCCATCGGGATCGCGCAGGGCGCCCTCGACTTCGCCGCCGCCTACGCCAAGGAGCGCCGGCAGTTCGGCAAGGCGATCGCGGAGTTCCAGGGCCTCCAGTTCATGCTCGCCGACATGGCGATCAAGCTCGAGGCGGCCCGGCAGCTGGTCTACGCGGCCGCGGCCCGCAGCGAGCGCGACGACGACGACCTCACGTTCTTCGGGGCCGCCGCCAAGTGCTACGCGTCCGACGTGGCGATGGAGATCACCACGGACGCCGTGCAGGTGCTCGGCGGCTACGGCTACGTCAAGGACTACCCGGTCGAGCGGATGATGCGCGACGCGAAGATCACCCAGATCTACGAGGGCACCAACCAGATCCAGCGCGTCGTGGTCGCTCGCCAGCTGCTCGGTCGCTGACCGGTCTGCCCGCGCCGACCGGTCAGCTCGGCTCCAGCCGGTAGCCGAGCCCAGGTTCGGTGATGATGTGCCGTGGGTGTGACGGGTCCACCTCGAGCTTGCGACGCAGCTGGGCGACGTAGACGCGCAGGTAGTGGGTCTCCTTCTCGTAACCAGGACCCCAGACCTCGGTGAGCAGCTGCTGCTGGGGCACGAGGCGCCCGAGATGCCGCACGAGGACTTCGAGCAGGTGGTACTCCGTGGGGGTCAGCCGGACGGGCTGCCCATCGCGGGTCACCCGGCCGGCGGCCAGGTCGACGGTGAAGGCCCCCACGTCGACGGAGTTGGTCGTGGTGTCGGAACCGGAGAGAGCGCCCCGGCGGACGGCCGCCCGAACGCGGGCGAGAAGCTCGCTCATGTCGAAGGGCTTGGTGACGTAGTCGTCCGCTCCCCGATCGAGCGCCTCCACCTTCTCGTCGCCGGTGGTGCGGGCCGACAGCACGAGCACGGGGACCGGGCTCCAGCCGCGTATGCCTTCGAGCACCTCGAGCCCGTCGATGTCAGGCAGACCCAGATCGAGGACGACGACGTCCGGGCGGAACGTGGCGACGAGGTCGAGGGCGGACCGACCGTCGGCGGCCGTGGCGACCTCCAGGCCCCGTGCTCGGAGGTTGATCGACAGAGCGCGGGCCAGCGCCGCCTCGTCGTCGACGACCAGTACGCGTGTCATGACGCCACCTCGGCCAGCGGGATCGACACGACCATGGTGAGTCCACCACCCGGGGTGTCCTCGACGTCGACGGTGGCGCCGACGGCGTCGGCGAGACCGGTCGCGACGGCCAGGCCGAGTCCGACTCCGGTGCCGGCCGGGCTGTCTCCCAGGCGTTGGAACGCCTGGAACATCCGCTGCCGATCCGCGAGCGCCACGCCGGGCCCCCGGTCGAGCACGAGCAGGCGGAGCCGACCGTCGGACACGTGCGCATCGAGACGCACCGGGAGGCCGGAGGGAGAGTGGCGCACCGCGTTCTCGACGATGTTGGCCACCACCCGCTCGAGCAGGCCCGCGTCCGTGAGGACGAGCGGGAGGTCCTCGAGGGTCGCGTCCTCGACGGCACCCGGCGGCACCGCCTGCAGCGCTCGGTGCAGCACCTCGTCCAGGGAGACGGGAGCCATCACAGGTCTGACGGCCCCTGTCTGGAGGCGGGAGAGGTCGAGCAGGTTGGCCACGAGCGCGTCGAGCCGGTCCGTCGCCTCGGCAGTGCTGTCGAGCAGCTCGTCGCGGTCGGCCGTCTCGAGGTGGAGCGAGTGGTCACGGAGGGTCGCGATGCTGGCCTTGATGCCGGCGATCGGTGTGCGCAGGTCGTGCGAGACGGCAGCGAGCAGTGCTGTTCGGACCGCGTCCGCCTGCTCGAGGCGGAGGGCGTCAGCGGCGCGGGCGGCGAGGCGGTCACGGTCCAGGACGGCCGCCGCTTGCACGGCGAAGGCGTCGAGCATGCGGCGGTCCGACGCCGGCAGGGCCGCTCCGGAGAGCGCGAGCACCAGGCCGGGACCGGCGTCCACCACGACCGCAGCGCCGTCCGGGCTGCGCGGCGGTGACGCCCCGGACACCTCGACGATGTGCGCCGGTCCGCCGGCCGCCGGAACCTCGAACAGCGCCGCGCCAGGGGCGCTGAACGTCTCGCAGGCCTGGTCCAGGAGGGCCCTCACGCCGTCCCGCCGACGAAGGACACCTGCCGACAGCGATGCGAGCACGGCTGCTTCCGCGCCACGGTGTGCCGCCTCTCTCGCACGCGTGGCGCTGCGGTCGACGACGGTGGCGACGGCCGCGCCGACGGCGACGAACACGGCGAGAGCGAAGGCGTTCTCCGGGGCCGCGATGGTCCAGTAGCCCACGGGAGGCGTGAAGAAGTAGTTGGCGAGCAGGCTCGCGACGACGGCGGTGAGGACAGCCGGGGCGAGCCCTCCCACGAGCGACGACGCGACCACCCCGAGGAGATAGGCGAGGACGACGGTGGTGAGGGCCAGCCTCTCGGCGAAGGGGCGCAGCCCCAGCGTGAGCACCAGAGGGATGGCCACGGCGAGGACCCACGGGAGCCAGCGGGCGGGCAGAGCGGGGCCATGAACGCGGAAGCGGCGGCTGCCTGCGTGCTCATGGGTGACGACATGGACGTCGATCTCTCCCGACGAGCGCACGATGGAGTCGGCGGTGCTGGGCGAGAACGCCATGGCGATCCGGCTCTTGCGGGACGCTCCCACGACGACCTGGGAGGCATTGACGGATCTGGCGAACTCGAGCACGGAGAGTGCGACGTCGTCGCCGACCACCGTGTGGAAGCTGCCACCCAGGTCTTCGGCGAGCCGGCGGAGGCGAGCCACCTTCTCGGCGGGGGCGGTGGCTGTCCCGTCGCTACGCAGCACGTGCACGGCGACGAGTGTGCGGCCGGCCGTCCGGCCGGCGATGAGGGCGCCACGGCGCAGCAGGGTTGCGCTCTCCGGTCCGCCGGTCACCGCGACCACGATCCGTTGCCGAGCGGCCCACGTGGCATCGATGCCCTGCTCGGCCCGGTAGCGTTCGAGGCCCTCGTCGACGCGGTCGGCCACCCACAACAGAGCGAGCTCCCTCAGCGCCGTGAGATTGCCGACACGGAAGTAGTTGGACAGCGCCGCATCGACCTTCTCCGGCCTGTAGACGTTGCCGTGGGCGAGCCGGCGCCGCAGCGACTCCGGGCTCATGTCGACCAGTTCGATCTGGTCGGCGGACCGCACCACCGCGTCCGGCACGGTCTCCCGCTGGCGGACGCCCGTGATGGCCTCGACCACGTCGTTGAGCGACTCGAGGTGCTGGATGTTGACGGTGGAGATGACGTCGATGCCCGCGTCGAGCAGGACCTGGACGTCCTCCCACCGCTTCTCGTGGCGACTCCCCGGAACGTTGGCGTGAGCGAGCTCGTCGACCAGGGCGATGGCAGGTCGGCGGGCGACGACCGCGTCAAGGTCCATCTCCTCGAACGCGGTACCGCGGTACTGCAGCATGCGTCGGGGCACCACCTCGAGATCTCCGATTGCCGCCTCGGTGTGGGGGCGTCCGTGCGTCTCGACGAATGCGGCGACGACGTCGGCGCCGCGCAGCTTGCGGCGGTGACCTTCGCCGAGCATCGCGAAGGTCTTGCCGACGCCTGGGGCGGCGCCGAGGTAGATGCGGAGGCGTCCGCGTGTCACGCCTCCAGTGTGGCGGTCGGGCACGTGCCCCGCCTCGGACCGCGTGCTCACCCGAGCGAGTCCAGCGCGAGGTTGAGCACGACGACGTTGACGCCGGGTTCACCCATGAAACCCAGCGACGGTTGGTCGGTGCTGCGCTCGACGAGGGCGCGTACCTCGGCCTGGCTGATGCCGCGCACCCGGGCAACCCGCGGGATCTGCAGCTCGGCGTATGCCGGGCTGATGTGCGGGTCGAGGCCGCTGCCGCTGGCGGTGACGGCGTCGGCCGGGACCTGGTCGGGTGATACGCCCTCCCGCGCAGCGACCTGGGCACGGCGCTGTGCGATCGCGTCGACGAGGTCAGGGTTGTCGGCAGCCAGGTTGGATCCGCCCGACGACAGCCCGTCGTATCCGTCGCCGGCGGCGGACGGACGGGGGAGGAACCACTGGTCGCCCTGGAAGCGCTGTCCGATCAGCCGCGACCCCACGACAGTGCCGTCCGGCCGTGTGAGGAGGCTGCCGTCGGCCTTGTCCGCCACGAGGCGCCCGATCACGGTGATCAGGGTCGGGTATACGACGCCCACGATGAGGGTCGTCACGAGGAGCAGGCGCACCCCCACCCAGGCCTGGCGCAGTGTCGCGGTCACCGCTGTCACCCCAGCCCCGGCAGCGCGGACACGATCAGGTCGATGAGCTTGATCCCGACGAAGGGGACGACGAGGCCGCCAAGCCCGTAGATCCAGAGGTTGCGCCGCAGCAGCTGCGCCGCGCTCGACGGCCGGTACCGGACACCGCGCAGGGCGAGCGGGATCAGGGCGACGATCACCAGTGCGTTGAACACGACGGCGGAGAGGATCGCCGACTCAGGGCTGGACAGCCGCATGATGTTGAGCGCTGCGAGACCGGGGTACGCGACGGCGAACATAGCCGGGATGATGGCGAAGTACTTGGCGATGTCGTTGGCGATGGAGAACGTCGTGAGCGCCCCTCGGGTGATGAGCAGCTGCTTGCCGATCTCGACGATGTCGATCAGCTTCGTCGGGTTGCTGTCGAGGTCGACCATGTTGCCCGCCTCCTTGGCCGCAGATGTGCCGGTGTTCATGGCGACGCCCACGTCTGCCTGAGCCAGTGCCGGGGCGTCGTTGGTGCCGTCACCGGTCATGGCCACCAGCCGTCCGCCCTCCTGCTCCCTGCGTATGAGGGCGAGCTTGTCCTCGGGTGTCGCCTCGGCGAGGAAGTCGTCCACCCCCGCCTCCTCCGCGATGGCACGAGCGGTCATGGGGTTGTCCCCCGTGATCATCACGGTCCTGATTCCCATGCGGCGCAGTTCGTCGAAGCGATCCCGCATGCCCGATTTCACGATGTCCTTGAGGTGCACGACACCGAGGATCCGGTCGTCGACGCAGACGACGAGCGGCGTGCCGCCCGAGCCCGCGATCGCGTCCACCGTGGCAGACACGGCGTCAGGGACGGTCCCACCCAGCGCGCGGACGTGGGCGAACACCGCACCCGCAGCGCCCTTGCGGATCGCGCGTCCGTCCAGGTCGACGCCGCTCATCCGGGTCTGCGCAGTGAACGGGACCCAGGTCGCGTGCCCCAGCTCGCCCTCGTCGCGCGCCCGCAGCTCATAGCGGTTCTTGCACAGCACCACGATCGAGCGGCCCTCCGGTGTCTCGTCCGCGAGGCTCGACAGCTGGGCCGCGTCGGCGACCTCCTCCTCCGGCACCCCGGGCGCCGCCAGGAGCTCGGTCGCCTGTCGGTTGCCGAGGGTGATGGTCCCGGTCTTGTCGAGCAGGAGGGTGGCGACATCACCGGCCGCCTCGACGGCGCGCCCGGACATGGCCAGGACGTTGCGCTGCACGAGCCGGTCCATCCCGGCGATCCCGATCGCGGACAGAAGGGCGCCGATCGTCGTCGGGATCAGGCAGACGAGCAGGGCGACCAGGACGACGACGCTCTGCGGGGCACCGGAGTAGACCGCCAGAGGCTGCAGCGTGAGGATCACGAGAAGGAACACGATCGTGAGCGAGGCCAGCAGGATGTTGAGGGCCAGCTCATTGGGCGTCTTCTGCCTGTTGGCCCCCTCGACGAGGGCGATCATGCGGTCGATGAACGTGGATCCCGGTGGGGCGGTGATCTGCACGACGATCCGGTCCGAGAGGACCTTGGTGCCACCTGTCACGGCGCTGCGGTCACCTCCGCTCTCGCGGATGACAGGGGCGGACTCGCCCGTGATGGCGGACTCGTCGACGCTCGCGACGCCGTCCACGACGTCGCCGTCGCCCGGTATCACGTCGCCGGCCTCGCACACGACACGGTCGCCCAGTCTCAGCTCGGTGGCAGCCACGGGCTCCTCCGCACCTGACGGGAGGAGGCGACGCGCGACGGTGTCCCGACGAGTCGCCCGCAGCGTTGCCGCTTGTGCCCGACCGCGCCCCTCCGCCACTGCCTCCGCCAGGTTCGCGAACACGACGGTGAGCCAGAGCCAGATCGTGATCGACCAGGCGAAGACGCTGGGCTGGACCCCGGCGAACCAGGTGGTCAGGACCGCACCGACCAGCACGACGAAGGTGACAGGAGTGCGCCACATGTGGCGCGGGTCGAGCTTGCGCAGCGCGGCGGGCAGCGCCGTCACCATGGAACGGAAGTCGAACGCGCCAGCTCCTACCGCTCGCGCCGAGGCGCGCTCCGGCGCGAGCACCGGTGTGGTCATGACAGTCCTTCCGCGAGCGGCCCGAGGGCAAGGACAGGGACGAATGTCAGCGCGGCGACGATGACGATGACGCCGGCGAGCAGCCCGCCGAAGAGGGGCGTGTGGGTCTGAAGCGTTCCGGCAGTGGCCGGTGTCACCGGCCGCGCCGACAGCGATCCGGCCAGGGCCAGGACGAAGCAGATCGGCAGGAAGCGGCCGAGCGCCATCGCGACGGCCAAGGCCGCGTTGTAGAAGTCCGTGTTCGCCGACAGCCCAGCGAACGCGGACCCGTTGTTGTTCGACGCCGACGCGAACGCGTAGAGGACCTCGGACAGGCCGTGCGCGCCGGGGTTGAGGATCGACGACCTGCCGGTCTCCGTGGCCATCGCGGCACCGACGCCGAGGAGGACGAGGGCAGGCGTCGTGAGGATGTACAGCGAGACGAGCTTCATCTCTCGCGCCTGGATCTTCTTGCCCAGGTACTCGGGCGTCCGGCCGACCATGAGGCCGGCGACGAAGACCGTCACGATCGCCGCCATGAGCATGCCGTACAGGCCGGATCCGACGCCGCCGGGGGCGACCTCGCCGAGCAGGATGTTCACGATCGCCGCTCCACCGCCGTACGCGGTGAAGCTCGAGTGCATGGAGTCCACGGCGCCGGTCGACGTAGCCGTCGTCGCCGACGCCCACAGTGCGGAGATCGGGACGCCGAAGCGGACCTCCTTGCCCTCCGTCGCTGCCCCGGCGAGCTGCAGCGCAGCGCCCTGTTGCTCCAGCTCCGCCCATACGGCGATCGCGGTCATGGCGGTGAACAGGGCCGCCATGACCCCGAGGATGGCGCGGCCCTGCCGCATGTCGCCCACGAGCGTCCCGAAGGTCCGAGTGAGACTGAAGGGGATGACCAGGAGCAGGAAGATCTCGAACAGGTTCGTGAACCCGGTCGGGTTCTCGAACGGATGAGCGGAGTTCGCGTTGAAGATGCCGCCGCCGTTGGTCCCGAGCTCCTTAATGGCCTCCTGGCTAGCGACGGGGCCGCCGGGAAGCACCTGAGTTCCGCCGCTCAGCGTGGTGACGACGGTGTCACCTGACAGGTTCTGGATGACGCCGCTCACGAGGAGCACGACCGCGGCCAGGGTCGCGAGCGGGAGGAGGATGCGCATCAGGATCCGGGTCAGGTCGACCCAGAAGTTGCCCACGCGATCCGTCCGCGTGCGTGTGAACCCGCGCACCATCGCTGCTGCGACGGCGATCCCGACCGCGGCCGAGACGAAGTTCTGCACCGCGAGCCCAGCAGCCTGCGCCGTGTAGCCAAGCGCCTGCTCGCCCGAGTATGACTGCCAGTTGGTGTTGGTGACGAAGCTCACGGCCGTGTTCAGTGATTGCAGTGCGGGCATGCCCTCCCGGCCGAGCGAGTACGGCAGCCACGTCTGAAGGCGCAGTATCCCGTACAGGACCACGATGGAGACCAGCGAGAGAGCGAGCACCGACCGCAGATACACCGGCCACCGCTGGTCGGCGTCCGGTGCGACTCCGCCGATTCGGTACACGACCTGCTCGATACGTGTGTGGTGTCGCGATGCCAGCACGCGCGCCATGTAGTCACCCAGTGGCCGCCAGGCCCCCGCGAGCGCCACGACGAGCGCGACCACCTGCAACGCGGCAGTCAGCGACGTCGGCATCAGAAGTCCTCAGCGCGCAGGAGCGCCACCACGAGGTACACCAGGAGCGCCGTACCGATCAGAAGGGAGACCAGGTCCTCCCAGCTCACAGCTTCTCCAGCTTCGCGCTGACGACGAGCAGGACGAGCCCGACTGCTGCGAGGACGCCTGCGGCGATGAGATCGTTCATCGGTCACTCCGTCTGTCGGCCCGGTTCCGGGCACCTGCGACCGATCTCACCGGTGTCCACGGGTCCGCGCGAGCGTCGCTTACGGTCTGTTGACGCGGGCCTGGTGATCTCATACGTGTCCTTGACGGCCAGGCGCCCGGAAGGGGTGGGCGCCGCCCGGACCTGTCGCCCGGTGGTCGTCAGCGAGCGGTCCGTGGCTGCCCCGGCGCGGGCTCGGCGTAGGCCGCCAGGACGAGGTCGACGAGGTCGCCCACGTCGTGCGGCGGGTCGTCGCGGCGCCACGCGATGCTGACCGGCACCGGCGGGGCGTCGCGCACCGGGCGGAAGACCACGCCCGGCCGCGGGTGCTGGTGCACCGTCGCCTCGCTCGTGATCCCCACGGCGAGGCCGGCCTCGATCACGGTCAGCCACTCGTCGATCCCGCTGGTCTCGCGCACCTCGGCGGGCGTGCCGCCCGCGCGCCACAGCTCCGGGCCGGTGGAGCCGGTGAGCGCGTCGAGGGCCACCGGGCGCCCGGCGACGTCGTCGAGGCGCACCGTGCGGCGCCGGGCGAGCGCGTCGGACGCCGGCAGCGCCGCCCACCGCGGCTCGACGCCCACGAGCATGCTGGTCAGCCTCGGGTCGTCGACCGGGCGACGCAGCACGGCCACGTCGGTCAGCCGCTCGGCCAGCCCGGCCGTGCGGGTGTGGGCCAGCACGAGCAGCAGGGTGGTGCCGGGGTGCTCCTGCGACCACCGGCGCAGCACGTCGGTGGTGCGGCGTCCGAGCGCGGCCCACGCGTACCCGAACCGCAGCTCGTCCACGCCGCTGGCGGCCAGCCGGCGCAGCGACTCGACGTCGTCGAGCACCCGGCGCGCGTGCTCGACCACCCGGACCCCTACGACGGTGGGGGACACCTCTCGGGTGGTGCGGTGCAGCACCCGGGTGCCCAGCGCCCGCTCGAGCGAGGCGACGGTGCGCGACACCGAGGCCTGGGAGACGCCGAGCGCCGCGGCGGCGTCGGTGAAGGTGCCCTCGTCGACGACGGCGAGCAGGGCGCGCAGCTGCCGCAGCTCGATATCCATGCGTCCAGCGTATGACAGATGCATGTTCTGCATTTCCCGCATGAGTGGGCCGGGGCGCATCATCGGCCGGTGAGCACGGCCGACGGCACCGTCGCGCCGCCGGCGTCCCCCGGGCCGACGGCGCGACGGTCCGTGCTGGGCTCCGTGGGGATCATGCTCACCAGCTCGACGAGCAGCCAGGTGGGCGCGGCGATGGGCGCCCACGCGTTCCCGACGATCGGCCCCGCCGGCGTGGTGGCGGTGCGCCAGTTCGTGGCGGCGGCCGTGCTCGTCCCGGCCGCGCGGCCCCCGCTGCGCCGGATGACATGGCCGCAGTGGTGGCCCGTGCTGCTGCTCGCCCTGGTGTTCGCCACCATGAACCTCTCGCTCTATGTCGCGATCGACCGGCTCGGGCTCGGCCTCGCCATCACCCTGGAGTTCCTGGGGCCGCTCTCGGTGGCGCTGCTCGGCTCGCGCGGGCGGCGCGACCTGCTGCTCGCGCTCGCGGCCGCGGTCGGCGTCTACGTGCTCGTGCTGCCGAGCCCCTCGAGCGACTGGGTCGGCGTCGGCCTGGCGCTGGTGGCCGGGGTGTGCTGGGCGGCCTACATCCTGCTCCAGCGCGTCGTCGGCGGACGCCTCCCGGGCCTCCAGGCACCGGCCGCCGCGACGTCGGTCAGCGCGCTGGTCTACCTCCCGCTGTTCGTGAGCCTGGTGGTCTCCGGCCGCATGACCGCCGCCGCCCTGGGCTACTCGGTCGCGGCCGGGGTCGGCTCGTCGCTCATCCCGTACGTCGCCGACATCACCGCGCTGCGCCGCGTGCCGCCGCGGCTGTTCGGCGTCTTCATGAGCGTCAACCCGGTGCTCGCGGCGCTGGCCGGCTGGGTGATGCTGGGCCAGGTGCTGGCGCTGCACGAATGGGCCGGGATCCTCCTGGTCGTCACCACGAACGCCGTCGCCGTCCTGCTCGCGCACGCCGAGCCCTCGGCAGACGCGCTGGCGGACGAGCCCGCCTTCGACGCCGCGGTCCAGACCTGACGACCGCGCCCGGGATGCGGTTCCGGCGTGGCGGGCGGGCACCGCGCGGTGACGGATCGGGCACGATGAGGGCTCGACCGAGGCCAGGTGTCGAATCCGGCCCGCGCCGTTCGTGCAGAGGGTGGGGCGGGCGCCGGGCCCGCCGAGCCGGGAGAGGTGGCCGATGGCCGAGTACCTGATCTTCTTCAACCAGCAGTGGGTGGGCGACCACCCGGAGGAGTGGTTCGCCGAGCGCGGCCCCCTGGCCCGTGCCGTGCTCGAGGAGATGAAGACCGCCGGCGTCTACGTGTTCGCCGGTGGCCTGGAGGAGGAGGTCGAGTCGGCGTTCAGCGCCGACGCGACGAGCGGGTCCGTGCTGGTGACGGACGGGCCCTACATCGAGACCAAGGAGTGGCTCGGCGGGCTGACCGTGGTGGACGTGCCGGACCGGGCCGCCGCCGAGCACTGGGCCGGCAAGGTCGCGGTCGCCTGCGGCTGGCCGCAGGAGGTGCGGCGCTTCAAGTCCGGGCCGTCCTGACGCTGGCCGGCGGCGCGGGCGACGTGGCGTCTGCCGGGGCAGGGGTGCCGTAGGCCGTCGGGGCCAGGTCCGCGGACGGGCCCGGCCGGCCGAACCACCAGCCCTGGCCGAGGTCGACGTCGAGCCCGCGCAGCCAGGCGGCGTCGTCCTCGGTCTCGATGCCCTCGGCGACCACGCGCGCGCCCGCCCCGCGGGCGAAGACCACCAGCGAGCGCACGAGCGTCGAGAGCACCTCGTCGCGGCTGACGCCGTCGACGATGGAGCGGTCGAGCTTGATGACGTCCGGGTGGGTGAGCACGATGTGCCGCAGCGAGGAGAACCCGGCGCCGACGTCGTCGATCCCCAGGCGCATGCCCATGCGCCGCAACGGTTCCAGCGCCGCGCCGAGCTCGTCGTAGTCGTCCACGGGGTCGTGCTCGGAGAGCTCGAGCAGCACGCGGTCGAGCGGGAGCCCGCGCAGCAGCTCCTGCGCCTCCGCGGTCAGCAGCGTGGCCGGCGAGACGTTCATGGCGACGTACCCGCCCACCTCGTCGAGCGCCTCGGCGGCGCGGGTCAGCGCCAGCAGCTCGAGCCGGTCGCCGAGGCCGACGCTGTGCGCCTCGGCGAAGCACACGTCCGGGGGCAGGCCCCATTCGGCGGGGAACCGGCTCAGCGCCTCGGCGCCCGCCCGGACACCGGTGGCGAGCTCCACGATGGGCTGGAACACCACGACCGGGCCGCCCTGGACCTCCATGAGTGGCAGCAGGCGCTGCTCGATCTCCTCGCGGCGCTCGCGGTCGCGGATGCCCGGCTCGAGCACGAGCGCCGCCGCCTTGGCCAGCACCTCCATGAGCGCCTGGTCGCGCTTGGACAGGCCCTTGTCGCTGGTGAGGCCGGCGGCGCAGAAGGTGCCGTAGAGGGTGCCGTCCGAGAGCGTCACGGGCACCGAGACGTAACTGCGGATCCGGGGGATCCGCGCGGAGGGCAGGCTCATGGCGACGGGGTTGCGGGCGACCTCCGGGATCACCGGCGGGAGCCGGCCGTCGAGGATCGCCTGGCAGAACGTGGTCTCGCGGCGCTGGGTGACGCCCTGCTTGAAGAACAGCGACGCCGGGCCGGAGGACTCGACGACCTCGAGGTACTGGGTGTCCTCGTCGAGCCGGCTGAGGAACGCGACGCTGAGGTGCAGCGACTCCTTCGCCGTCCGCAGCAGGTCGGAGATCTGCCGCTCCGCCGCGGGGTCGACGGATCCTGGCGTGCGGCGGCCCATACCCCCTCATCGGCCAGGACCGCCCCCGCCTGAACCGGTCCGGGTGGGGTCGTCCGGGGGCGGGGCTGGCAGGATCCGCGCATGACCGCTGACGTCCGCTCCCGATTCCCCGGCCTGTCCGACGGCTGGGTCCGCTTCGACGGTCCCGCGGGGACCCTCCCGGTGGACTCCTGCGTGGACGCGATCGCCGACTACATGCGCTCGCCGGCGCCGGCCAACCTCGGCGGGCTGTTCGCCGCGAGCATCGAGAGCGGGGCCGTGGTCGACCGCGCGCGGGCCGCCACCGCCCGGCTGGTGGGCGCCGAGCCCGAGGAGATCGTGTTCGGCCCCAGCACGACGAACCTCATGTTCTCCTTCACCCGCGCGCTCGCCCGCCAGTGGCAGCCCGGCGACCGGATCGTGTGCACGCAGCTCGACCACGACTCCAACGTGACGCCGTGGGTGCTCGCGGCGCGCGACGCCGGCGCCACCGTGGAGATGCTCGAGGTGGACCCGGTCGACGGCACGCTCGACGTCGAGCCGCTCAAGGGCCTGTGCGCGGACGGCCGCACCCGCTGGGTGGCGATCTGCGGTGCGTCCAACCTCACCGGGCACGCGCCGGACCTCGAGCGCGCCGTCGCCCTCGCCCGTGAGCACGGCGCGCGCATCCACGTCGACGGCGTCGCCCGCGTGCCGCACCTGCCCACCGACGCCGCGGCCCTCGACGTCGACTCGCTGTCGACCTCGCCCTACAAGTGGTACGGGCCGCACGCCGGCGCGCTGGCCGTGCGGCACGGGATCCTCGCCGAGGTGGAGCCCTACCGCGTACGCCCGGCCGACTACGTCGGCCCGTTCCGGTGGGAGACCGGCACCACCCAGATCGAGGTGCTCGCGGGGGTCGCCGCGGCCGCCGAGTTCATGCTCTCGACGCCGATCGCGGAGGAGTCCGAGCGCGAGACGCGGCTGCTGGCGCAGCTGCAGGAGGGCCTGCACGACATCTCGGGCGTCACGGTGCACGGGCCCTCGGTCACTCCCGACCGCGCCCCCACCGTGGTGTTCACCGTCGCCGGGTTCACGCCCGAGCAGGTCGACGCCCACCTCGCGCAGCGGCGCATCGCCGTGTGGCACGGCGACAACTACGCCTGCGAGCTGGTCGACGCCCTCGGGCTGCGTGCCGGCGGCGGCGTCGTGCGCGCGGGCATCGTGCGCTACACCACCGCCGACGACGTCGACGCCCTCCTCGCCGCGGTCGCCGAGCTCAGCGCGGGCCGCTGACATGGCCGGCCTCGGCTGGGACGAGGTCGCGGCGCGCTTCGCGGCAGCGGCGAACTGGTGGGTCGCCACGTCCGGCCCGGCCGGGCCGCACGCCGTGCCGGTGTGGGGCGTCGTGGTCGACGACGTCCTGCACTTCTACGGCGACCCGAACGCGGTGCGGTCGCAGAACCTCGCGGCCGACCCGCGCGTGGCGCTGCACCTCGAGAGCGGGTCCGACGTCCTCCTCGTGCACGGCGAGGCCGTCGCGCTCGGCCCGGCAGGTGGGGTGGACGCCGTCAACGCCGCGTACGCCGCGAAGTACGCGGCGCCCGACGACGCGCAGTACCTGCCGGACGCGCCGCTCAACGACGCGTCGCTCCTGTACGGCGTGCGGCCGGAGCGCGCCCTGGCGTGGTCGCTCGGCGGCGAGGACTCGATGCGGATGCGCCGCTGGGCGCCGGGCGGCTGAGCACCTCGGCGGTCGCCGTGGCGGGCAGGGGCGTGCGCCGTTACGGTCGTCGGGTCCGCGACGGCCAGACCACGGAGGACGACGTGCAGGGAACCTCAGGGCGCACACCCGCACCGGGGACGACGCCGCAGCAGCCGGTAGGCTCCGGCTTCGGCCACGGCAGCACGGCCCGCGACGTCCTCTCGGGCGTGGACCTCTCCGGTCGCACGGCGGTGGTCACGGGCGGCTACTCCGGCCTCGGGCTGGAGACCACCCGGGCCCTCGCGGGCGCGGGTGCGCACGTGGTCGTCCCGGCGCGCCGGCGATCCACGGCCGAGGAGGCGCTGGCCGACGTGGACGGCAGCGTCGAGGTGCACGAGCTCGACCTCGGCAGCCTCGACAGCGTCCGCGCGTTCGCGTCGGGGGTCGTGGGGTCCGGGCGGGCGGTCGACCTCCTGGTCAACAACGCCGGCATCATGGCCTGCCCCGAGACCCGCGTGGGCGACGGCTGGGAGGCGCAGCTGGCCACCAACCATCTCGGCCACTTCGTCCTCACGTGCGGGCTGTGGCCGGCGCTGGTCGCCTCCGGCGGTGCCCGGGTGGTGTCGCTGTCGTCCACGGGGCACAAGCTCTCCGACATCCGCTGGGACGACCCCATGTGGCACGCGGAGCCCTACGACAAGTGGCGCGCCTACGGCCAGTCGAAGACGGCGAACAGCCTGTTCGCCGTGCACCTCGACGCCCTCGGCGCGGCCGAGTCGGTGCGCGCGTTCGCGGTGCACCCCGGCGGCATCATGACGCCGCTGCAGCGCCACATGGCCCGCGAGGAGATGGTCGCCCTGGGGTGGATGGACGAGCAGGGCAACGTGCGCGAGGGCTTCAAGACCCCCGAGCAGGGCGCCGCCACGTCGGTGTGGGCGGCCACCTCCCCGGCGCTCGAGAGCCGTGGCGGGGTCTACTGCGAGGACTGCGACGTCGCCGAGCCCACCGATCCTGCCTCGCCGCTCGCGCGCTACCGCGGCGTCGACGCGCACGCCGTCGACCGCGACTCCGCCGCCCGGCTCTGGGACCTGTCCGTGGCCCTCACCGGCACCGACCTCCCGCCGGTGGGCTGAGGCCGGTTCAGGCGACCGGGCGGCCCTTGGGCCGGCGCAGGCCGGCCGCGCGCAGCCGCGTGACGAGCTCCTTGCTCGGCACCAGCGCCGCCCCGGCCGCGATGGCCTCGGGGTGCAGCGCCTCGGGGATGTCGTAGTGGTCGCGGTCGAACCCGCGGCGCGGCACCCCGAGGCGGGCGGCGAAGTCGTGCAGCTCGTCGTAGGACTCGTCGCTGACCATGTGCCCCCACCACCGCTCGCGGTGCCACCACTGCGGCGGGTCGATGAGGATCACCGACGCAGGGTACGACGAGGCCCGTGGCCGGGGGACGCGCATGGCTAGGCTCCGCGCATGAGCGAGCAGCCCCCGTTCGCGCCCACGCCGACCTCCTTCAGCCGGGTCACCCTCGCGCGGATCATGGAGGACGTCGACGCCAACCTGCACGGCAACGTGCACGGCGGGGTCGTGATGAAGGCCGTCGACGACGCCGCAGGGGCCGTCGCCGCACGGCACACGCGGGGCAAGGCCGTCACGGCCTCCATGGACGAGATGGTGTTCCTCGAGCCGGTGCGGGTGGGCGACATCCTCACGTGCAAGGCGCAGGTGAACTGGACGGGCGCGACGTCGATGGAGATCGGCGTCCGCGTCACCACGCAGCGCTGGGACGACGCCGAGGTCGAGGGCCGCCACGTGGCGTCGGCCTACCTCGTGTTCGTGGCCATCGGCGACGACGAGCGGCCCCGCCCGGTGGTGCAGGTGGTGCCGGAGACCGACCTGGACCGGCACCGGTTCGCCGAGGCCCAGATCCGGCGCGAGTCGCGGCTGGCGCGTCGCGACGCGATCCTCGCGCGCCGGGCGGCCGGCGGGGACTGACCCGGCGTCAGGACTTGCAGATGTCGTCGGCAGCCGTGCGGGGCGCGGGCGACGAGGACGACGGCGACGGCGCCTTGGCGACCGTCACCTTCTGGACCCCGGCGTAGGACGTCCCGACGGTCACGCGGATCGTGCGACCGAGGCCGGCCACCGGCGTGAGCGTGGAGCCGGGGATGGCGGCCGCGACCGTCTTGGCGGACTGGTCCCACCGCGGGTCGTAGCTGACGACCGTGGCGGACCCGACGGGCGACGTCGCGTTCTGCGCCGGGCCGGCGATCGAGAACTTCAGGCCGGCGAGGTCGTTCGCCGCCCGGGCACCGAGCCCCGTCGTGCTCGTGCCGTTGAGGACGGCGACCGAGATCGCGCTGGGCGCCACCGTCACCGTGGTGGCCGACGCCGACGCGCTCGGGGCCGGCGCGACGATCGGCTGGTCGTTCTTGAGCGCGGTGAACAGCGCCGCGGCCTTCTTCTTGTCCCACGTGAGCACGTCGCCGATGCCGGGGATCTTCTCGGGCGCGCCGAGCGGCACCGTCTCGAACGCGACGTTGGAGGGGCTGGTGCCCTTGAGGCGGTCGGCGAGGTCGAGCATCTGGTCCTTGCCGAGCCCGGAGTCCGTCGTGATGCTGTGCGCCACCGCGGTGAGGAACGAGTCGAGCCGCACGGGGTTGAGCAGGGTCCCGGCGCTGGTCGCCTTCTTCACGATGGACGCGATGAACTTCTGCTGGCGCTTCATGCGCCCGAGGTCGGACGTGGGGTCGACGTAGCGGGCGCGCACGTAGGCGAGGGCCTGCGCGCCCTGGATCGTCTGGCGGCCGGCGGGCAGGTCGAGCCCGGAGTTCTTGTCCTTCAGCGCCGTCGGCAGGCACACCTCGACGCCGCCCACCGCGTCGACCATGCGCAGGAAGCCGCTGAAGCTGATCTCGACGTAGTGGTCGATCTTCAGCCCGGTCATCGACTCGACCGTCGCGACCATGCCGGTCGGGCCGCCCTCGGCGAAGGCGGCGTTGAGCTTGGCCTGGTGGGCCTGGTGCTTCTTGCCCTGCGCGTCGGTGTAGGCGGGCAGGTCGGCGAGCGTGTCGCGGGGCAGCGAGATGACCGACACCGAGCCGGCGTCGGCCCCGATGTGGACGAGCATCATCGTGTCGGTGCGGGGGGCGCCGTAGTTGTCGTGGCCGAGGTGCAGCTTCGCCGCCTGCGACCGGGTGATGCCGTCACGGCTGTCGCTGGCGACCAGCAGGATGTTCATCGGGTCGCTGTGCCCGACCTCGCCGCCGAGGCCGGGGATCTGGATCCGGGTGACGCCGGCGTCGAACTGCGCGACCCCGGCCCAGGCGACCCCGCTCGTGAGCAGCACGAGGGTGGAGGCGACCGCCGCCACGGCGCGCAGCCCGCGTCGCGGCGCGGGCGCGAGGCCGGGTCGCGTCGTCGGCGAGGTCACGGGAGGTCCTCCGGCGTTCGGGGGGTCGGGGCCGGGCCGTGCCGGGGGGACCGACAGGGCTCGTCCACGGTACGACGCAGCGCGGGCGGCCCCGGTGCCGCAACGCCGGGTGAGGTGGGTCACGCGTCCGGTGGCCGGGGCGGCGTCGACTACGGTCTCCCGTGATGTCGACCTCACCCGACGCGCCGGGCGACCCGGCCCAGCCGCCCTCACCGGGCCGCAGCGCGGCTCCGGGCGTCTCGGTGGTGGTGCCGGTGCTCAACGAGGAGCGCCACCTCGCCGGGGCCGTGGGCCGGCTGCTCGGCCAGGCCTACGACGGCCCGCTCGAGGTGGTCCTGGCGGTGGGCCCCAGCCGCGACCGCACCCACGAGATCGCGTCCTCGCTGGCCGCCGCCGATCCTCGTGTTCGCGTCGTCGACAACCCCACCGGGCGCACACCGGCGGGCCTCAACGCGGCCATCGCGGCGGCCGCGCACGACGTCATCGTGCGCGTCGACGGCCACGCCCTGGTGCCCGCGGACTACGTCGCCACGGCCGTGGAGGTGCTCGAGCGCACCGGCGCGGACAACGTCGGCGGGATCATGGGCGCCGAGGGCGAGACCACCTTCGAGCGCGCGGTCGCCGTGGCCATGACCTCCCCGCTGGGCGTCGGCGCGGCGGCGTTCCACACCGGTGGCGAGGAGGGGCCGGCCCCCACCGTCTACCTGGGCGCCTTCCGGCGCTCGGCGCTCGAGCGCGTCGGCGGCTACGACGAGAGCATGGTGCGCGCCCAGGACTGGGAGATGAACTACCGGATCCGCGAGTCCGGCGGGCTGGTGTGGTTCACCCCGCGGATGCGAGTCACCTACCGGCCCCGCCCCACGCTGCGCGCCCTCGCACGGCAGTACCACGACTACGGCCGCTGGCGCCGTGAGGTGGTGCGCCGTCACCCCGACACGCTCAACGCCCGCTACCTCGCCGCGCCGGTGGCGCTGCTCGGGGTGGTGCTCGGCACCGCCGCCGGCCTCCTCTCGCTCGGCGGGCCGACCTGGCTGGCGATCGGCTGGGCGGCCCCGGTCGGCTACGCCGTGCTCGCCGTCGCCGGCGGCCTGTGGATCTCGCGGCGCCAGCCCCTCGCGGTCGCCGTGCGGGTGCCGGCGGTGCTCGCGACCATGCACGGGTCGTGGGGCCTGGGCTTCCTCACCTCGCGCACCGGCCCGTCGCGGGCGTGGGCGCGGCGGCCTGCTAGGTGAGCGGCGGGACGCCGGATAGCCTCGCCCGCATGGCCGCCCGACCTCCCGTCCTGTCCCGCGCCCGGCGCGCCGTCGGCGCGCGCTGGGACGAGCTCGCCGCGCGGCGGGCCCGCACCATCCTCGACCGCTCCCGCCGCGACGGCGTCGACCCGCGCACCCGCGCGCTCGCGGCCGACCTGCGCAGCCACGGGGCCGTCGCCGACGCGTCCGGCTCGACGGCGGACCCCCTCGAGCGGCTGCGCGCCATCGGCGAGCAGCGCGCCAAGGCCACGCCCGAGGAGGTGGAGGTCATCTCGCGCGCGTTCGCCGGGCTATACCACCCCCGCGGCATGGGGCCGGCGAACCCGCCGGCGGTGGTGCGCCAGACCATCGCCGACCAGTTCCACCTCCTCTACTACCACCAGCGCCCGAGGGTGTGGCAGCGCACGTTCTACCGAGGCATCCCGATCCTCAAGATGACCTCGGACCTGTGGATCTACCAGCACCTGCTCGACCGGCTTCGGCCCGGCCTGGTGATCGAGACGGGCACCCGCTTCGGCGGCTCGTCGTACTGGATGGCCGACCAGATGAGGCTGCTCGGCACCGGTCGCATCGTCACGATCGACATCGACCCGATGCCCGACCGGGTCGCGCACCCCGACGTCACCTACCTGCTCGGGTCGTCCAGCGACCCGGAGGTGCGGGCCCGGGTCGAGGAGCTGCTCCCCTCCGACGGCAGCCCGGTGATGGTGGTGCTCGACAGCGACCACAGCCGCGACCACGTGCTGGCCGAGCTGCGGCTGTGGGCCGACCTCGTCACCTCCGGCTCCTACCTCATCGTCGAGGACACCAACATCAACGGCCATCCGGTCTACGCAGACTTCGGGCCCGGCCCCTACGAGGCGGTCGAGCAGTTCCTCGCCGAGGACGACCGCTTCGAGGTCGACGAGGAGTGCGAGATGTACTACGTGACGCAGAACCCGCGCGGCTACCTGCGCCGGCGGTGAGGGGCGGCTGGGGCGTGGCACGGGCATGACCTCGCTCGGGAAGGTCCCCGGCGTCGGCGGCGCCCGCCGGCGCGCGGGCCGGCTGCGCGAGGACGCGCAGGACTGGTGGGCCGACCGCGCCCCGGTGGCCGCCCTGCGCGACGCCGGCGCCGTCGACGTCGCGTGGTACTCGGCGCTGGTCGGCGAGGACTTCCGCGGCGAGGCGGCCGCCGCGCGGCACTGGCTGCACCACGGCGGGCCGGCCGGCCTCCCGCCGCACCCGCTGCTCGAGCCGTCGCTCGTCGACAAGGAGGGCGGCAAGGAGGCCGGCACCGCCGCGGTGCTCGCGCTCCTCGCGGGGGAGCGGTCCGCGGACCTCCCGCACCCGGTGTTCGACGACGCGGCCTGGGTGGCTGCGCACCCCGAGGCGGCGGCGGTGACGGGCGGCCCGCTCGTGCACTTCCTGCAGACCGCGCGCGCGGACACGCTGCTCCCGGTGCCCGAGGGCTACGCCGGGCCGGCACCCGCGTACGGGCCGTGGCGCGAGCGGATGCTCGGCGTCGCCCGCGAGTGGGCGCAGCGCCGCACCGCCGGGCGCACCCCGGACGAGCCCGACTGGGCGGCCGCCGAGGCGGCCCTGCCCGCCCGTGTCGAGGGCCGCGTCTCCGTGGTCGTGACCGTGCGCGAGGACTGGGCCCGGGTTCAGGAGACCGCGGCGTGGCTGGCCGGTCAGGACGACGTCGAGCTCGTCGTGCTCGACGACGCCTCGTCGCGCCTCGGGGCCTTCCTGCTCGAGGCGGTCGTCGGCGGGCTCGAGCGCGTGGTGCTGCGGCACCGGGTGGGCAAGGTGGGCCGCCAGCTCGCGCTGGGGCACGCGGTGGTGGCCTCGACCGGCGCCGTCGTGGTCGTCCTCGCCGACCACCTGGCCCCGCTGCCCGGCTGGACCGGGCCCCTGCTCGAGGCGCTGACCGACGAGTCGGTCGCCGGGGCGCAGCCCCTGGTCGTGCACCCCGACGGCACCGTGCGCAGCGCCGGCTTCGTGCTTCCTGGCGGGGGCGGCCTGCCGGCGTACTACCTGGCCGAGCACCCGGTGTCCGACGTCCGGCGCGCGGGACCGGTGCGCGTGCGGGCGCTCAACGGGCTGGCCCTCGCGCTGCGCGCGGACGACGTGGTCGCCGTGCAGGGTCCGGACCCGGCCGCCGACGGGTGGGCCGAGGTCGACCTCTGCCTGCGGATCGCCGAGCACCGCGGCGGCGGCGCGTTCGCCGTCGTCGACACGGCCCGGGTGGAGTCGCACGCCAGCCGGATGTTCGGTCGCGACCGGCTGCGGGTGGGCGACCCGGCCGTCCTGCGCGAGCGCTGGGCCGAGGTGCTCGACCGGTCCGACGACGCGCTGTGGGACCGACTCGACCTCGACGTGGTGGGCGCGGAGGACGAGACCGACCCGGCCAACGCCGGGAGCCCGGGCGCGTTCGTCCCCCGACCGGTGCTTGCCCACCGGGTGCGCCGCACGGCCGACGGCGTCCCCCGCCTGCGCTGGTCGGTGCGGATCGCGTCGCGTTCCGGCCCGCGCGGGGACACCTGGGGCGACACGTTCTTCGGCCACGACCTCGCCGCGGCGCTCGAGCGGCTCGGCCAGCACGCCGGCGTCGACCGCCGCGACGCCTACACCCGCCGCACCGCGCACCTCGACGAGGTCACCGTCACCGTGCGCGGCCTGGTCGACGTCACGCCGTCGCCGGGCGCGGTCAACCTGCTGTGGGTCATCAGCCACCCCGACCTCGTGACGCCGGAGGAGGTGCGTCGCTACGACGCTGCCTTCGCCGCCAGCATCCCGTGGGCGGCCGGGATGAGCGAGCAGGCGGGAGTGCCGGTGCAGCCGCTGCTCCAGGCCACCGACCCCGCCCGGTTCCACCCGCGGCCCGGGCCGACGTCGCGCGTGGTGTTCGTCGGCAACCACCGTGAGGACCGCCGGATCGTGACCGACGCGCTGGCCGCCGGGATCGACCTGGACATCTACGGCCGGGGCTGGCGCGAGGCGGGACTCGGCGACCACGTCCGGGCGGAGTTCGTGCCCAACGACCGGCTCGGCGAGCTCTACGCCGGCGCCGACGTCGTGCTCTGCGACCACTGGGCCGACATGGCGCGCGAGGGGTTCGCGGCCAACCGGCTCTTCGACGCGGTCGCCTCGGGCACCCGGGTGGTGTCCGACGACGTCGCGGGCGCCGCCGAGGTGTTCGGCCCGCTGGTGCACGTCTACCGCGACCGCGACGACCTCGCGGCCGTGGTGGGCGCCGCACGCGACGAGGCGTTCCTGGCGGACGACGAGCGACGCGCGCGCGCCGCCGAGTTCGGGGTGGCGCACTCGTTCGACGCGCGCGCCGCCACCCTGCTCGAGCACGCCCTCCGGGTGCGGCGCGATCGCGGGATCGACTGAGCCGCAGGCCATCGCGGGCCGCGGATCAGGCCCGGGCGAACGACTCCAGCGCCGCGACGAAGGCCGGCCCCTGCACGCGCCAGTCGTAGCGCTCGCGCGCGGCTCGGTGGCCCTCGAACCCGAGGGCGACGCGCCGCCCCACGCCCTCGCGCAGCTCGCGGACCGCGCCGACCACGGCGTCGACGTCCCCGAACGGCACGACGATCCCGCAGTCCGCGGACTCGACGATGTCGACCGCAACCGGCAGGGGCGTGGTGATCACGGGGACGCCGTGCGCCATGTACTCGATCACCTTGGTGGGCCGCGAGTGCCGGTAGTTGGGCTCGTCGTGCAGCAGCGAGAGCCCGGCGAGCGCGCCGTCGAGCATCCGGACGGCCTCGTCGTTGGGCACGAAGCCGTGCGCCACGACGTGACCGGCCGCGTGCGCGCGGGCCACGGCGTCGGCGACGTCGGCGGCCACCGGGCCGATGAGCTCGACGCCCACCTCGCCGGCGAGCCGGCGCCCGACCTCCACCATCTCGAGCGCGCCCCGGGCGCGGGTGACCGACCCGAGGTAGACGACCCTGTCGGTGCCCGGGGCCGGCACCGTGTCCGGCACGGTCGTCGTGTTCGGGACGACGGCGTGCCGGCCGGCGAAGCGGGTGGCGTAGCCGTCCTCGGCCAGCAGCAGCCCGACGCGGCGCTCGGCCGAGCGCTCGAGCCGGGCCACGGCCGCGGCCGCCGTGGGGCGCAGCGGACCGGGGATCCACGACTTCATCGACACGGCGGCGGCGGTGTCCTCGTGGACGTCCCACACCACGGGGGTGGTCACCGAGCGCGCGACCGCGAGCAGCAGCTCCGGGTCGTGCAGCAGCACGACGTCGTGCGCCGGGGCCTCGGCGGCGACCAGGGCGCGGGCCCGGCGCAGGGCGGCGAGCCGGGCCCGGCCGTGGGCGCGCGGCAGGTCGAGCGCCCGCACGCCCACGGGCCGGTCGGCGCCGTAGGCGGTGAACGGCGCGGCGAAGGTGACGGCGTGCCCGGCCGCCAGCAGCGCGGGGATCTCGCGGTGCGCGATCCGGGCGTCGCCGGGGTGGTGCACGACCGTCACCACGAGCACGCGCACGCGGTCCCCCTATCGCTCGACGATGGCCTCGTAGGCGTCGAGGACGTGCTCGACGTCGCCGTCCATCTTGATCTGGCCCTTCTCCAGCCAGATCGCGCGGTTGCAGGTCTCGCGGATGACGCCGAGGCCGTGGCTGACCACGAACACCGTGCCGGCCTCCTCGCGCAGCTCGCGGATGCGCTGCTCGGACCTGCGCCGGAACTCGGCGTCGCCGGTGGCCAGCGCCTCGTCGATGAGCAGGACGTCGTGCGAGACCGACGCGGCGATCGCGAACCTCAGCCGCGCGCTCATGCCGGAGGAGTACGCGTTCATGGGCAGGTCGATGAAGTCGCCGATGCCGGAGAACTCCACGATCGAGTCGTACTTGGCGCGGACCTCCTCCGGCGTCATGCCCATGGCGAGGCCGCCGAGGATGACGTTCTGCTGGCCGGAGAGCGTGTTGACCAGAGCGGCGTTGACGCCGAGGAGCGAGGGCTGGCAGTCGGTGTAGACGGTGCCGCTCTCGGGCGGCAGGAGGCCCGCGATGGCGCGCAGGAGCGTGCTCTTGCCCGAGCCGTTGCGGCCGATGAGCCCGATGGCGTCGCCGTGGTTGGCGGTGAACGACACCCCGCGGATCGCGTGGATCTCCCGGAGACCCGGCGACGGCCGGCGGGTGAGCACCCTCATGAGGGCCGAGGAGGCGTCCTTGTGCACTCCGGCCTTGCGGGCGCCCACCACGCGGTAGACCACGTGGAGGTCGTCCACGATCACGGTCGGCCGGCCGGTCTTGGCCGTGCGGGCCGCGCGTTCGTCAGCCGCGACCATAGGACGTCTCTCCGCGGTAGAAGAACAGGAATCCGCCGAACAGCGCCACGACCGCCCAGCCGAGCGCCAGGTACCAGTAGGTGATCGGCGCGGGCTCCGAGGCCATGAAGGCACCGCGGATGATCGCGAGGTAGGCCACCGCCGGGTTGACCCTGAGGAGGAAGTCGATCCAGGGGTGCGAGTCGTGGGTGTTGACGAACGTGGTGATGGAGTACATCACGCCGGACAGGTACATCCAGATGCGCATGGCGAACGGCAGGAACGAGGCCACGTCGCGGATCGAGGCGGTGAGCCGGGCGAAGATGAACGCCACGCCGACGCTGAACATGAGCTGGAGCAGCACGGCTGCCGGGAGCTGGAGCCAGGTCCAGCTCAGCGGCTCGCCCGTGAGCAGCACGATGGCCGCGAGCAGGACGTAGGACGTGCCGGTCCTGAGCAGCTCCTCGATCGCGGAGGAGATCGGGAGCAGGGCCCGGGGGAAGTGCAGCGCCCGGATGAGCCCCATGTTGCCCGTGATCGACCGGGCTCCCGCCAGGATCGTCTTCTGCGTGAAGCCGAACGTGAACACGCCGACGATCAGGAAGGCGATGAAGTTCTGGATGCCTTTGCTGGCGTTGAGGATGACGTGGAAGATCAGGTAGTAGACGGCTGCGTTGAGCAGCGGGTTGAGCAGCTGCCACAGCTGGCCGAGACGGTTCTCGCTGTTGTCGGCCTGCAGCTGGCTGCGCGCGAAGGCCAGGCCGAAGTGCCGCCGGTCCCAGAGCGAGACGAGGTAGGCGCGCAGAGTCGGCTTCTGCCCGATCGGGCTGAGGCCGTAGTGCGCCGCCTCCGCGGCAGCGGGGCTGAGGCTCATCTCGGTCGTCACGTGGCTCAGAGCCTCTCGACGTTCGGGCCCGAGGCCTTGCCGCGCGTGTCGAGCAGGAGCGGGGCGCGGCCGGCGACGACGGCGAGGTCGAGCACGCTGTGGTTCTGCACCAGGATCGCGAGGTCGCACGCGGCGAGGCCGGCCTCGAGGTCGTGCACCTTGGTGGTGTCGACCCCCGGCACGTGCCAGTCCTCGACGTAGGGGTCGAAGAACGAGACGCGCGCGCCCATCGCGGCGAGGTGCTGGGCCAGCGGCTCGGCGGGCGACTCTCGCTGGTCGGCGATGTCGGGCTTGTACGTGACGCCGAGCACGAGCACGGTCGCGCCGTTCATCGCCTTCCCGACGGTGTTGAGCAGGTCCTGCGCGCGGCGGGCGACGTAGCGCGGCATCCCGTTGTTGACCGCCTGCGCGATCTCGATGAACTGCGAGGGGGCGCCGAGGCGGGCCCGCACCTGGTAGCTGAGGTACATCGGGTCGATCGGGATGCAGTGCCCGCCGACGCCGGGACCCGGGTAGAAGGCCTGGAAGCCGAACGGCTTGGACTTCGCCGCCTCGATGACGTCCCACAGGTCGATGCCGAGCTCGTGGCAGTACTGCGCCATCTCGTTCATGAGGCCGATGTTGACCTGGCGGTAGGTGTTCTCCACCAGCTTGGCCATCTCGGCCTCGCGGGTGCCCTTGGCCTCGACGACGGTGTCGACGAACCGGCGGTAGAACGCGGCGGCGCGCGCGGTGCACGCGGGGGTGTGCCCGCCGACGACCTTGGGCGTGTTCTTCATGCCGTAGACCGGGTTGCCCGGGTCGATCCGCTCGGGGGAGAACGCGAGGTTGAAGTCGGTGCCGGCGGTGAGGCCGGTGGCGTCCTCGAGGATCGGGCGCACCTGCTCGTCGGTGGTGCCCGGGTAGGTGGTCGACTCCAGGACGACGAGCGTGCCGGGCTTGAGGTGGTCGCCGACCGTGCGCGCGGAGGTGAGCACGTAGGCCAGGTCCGGGCCGCCCTCCGAGCCCAGCGGGGTGGGGACGCAGATGACCACGGCGTCGGCGCCGGAGATGACGGAGGGGTCCGTCGTCGCGGTGAAGCCGCCGGAGAGCATCGCGGCGATGTCGTCGTCGGAGAGGTCGTCGACGTGGGAGCGGCCGGCGTTGAGCCCGTCGACGATGCGGGACGAGACGTCCAGGCCGACGACGGCCAGCCCGTTGCGGGTGGCCTCCTGCGCCAGGGGCAGGCCGACGTAGCCGAGGCCGATGACGACCAGATCGACGGACACGGTGTCGCTCCCTGCGATGACGGTGGAGGCCGGGTCGGTCGGCCACGGTGCTCGACGCCCGGACGGTCCTGGTGGTTCCGGGGTCCCGGGGGAGCCGGCGGACCCGGTCACCGAGCACCGAGGTGGGCGTAGGCGTCGCGGTACCGGGAGGCGACCTGGGACCAGGTGCGGTGCTCCGCGACCCAGCTCCGGGCAGCGTCTCCGAGACGGCCACGCAGGTCCAGATCGTACAGGAGCGGGGCGATCGCACCGGCGAGCGCGACGGCGTCGTCGGGCTCCACCAGCACCCCGGTGACGCCGTCCGAGACCACCTCGCGCAGGCCCCCCACGTCGCTCGCGACGACGGCCCGCCCGGTGGCCATCGCCTCCACCGGCTTGAGCGGGGTCACCAGGTCGCTGACCCGGGCCCGGATCCGCGGGACGCAGAAGACGTCGACCGCGGCGTAGTACTCGTGGACCTCGGCGAAGGGGACCCGGCCCGTGAGCAGCGTCCGGTCCTCGATCCCGGCCTCCTGGACCCGGTGGCGGATCGCGTCGCGCTCCGGCCCGTCGCCGACGACGAGCAGCCGCACCCGGGGGTGGTCGGGCAGCAGCCGGGCCACGGCGTCGACCAGGGTGACCACGCCCTCGTGCCGGTAGAGGGTGGACACCACGCCCACCGTGACCTCGTCGTCGGCGATGCCGAGCCGGCGCCGCAGGGGGCGGGCGTCGGGGGAGGCCGTGAGGAATCTCTCGTCCACCGCGTTGGGCGCCACCAGGACGCGGTCGGGGTCGACGCCGCGCGCGACGATCTCCGCGCGCATGACCTCGCCGAGGGTCGTCACGAGGTCGGCCTCGCGCATCACCCAGGTCTCCAGCTCGCGCTCGAGCCGGTAGCGGTCGGTGCTGCTGCCCTCGTCCTGGTCGCCGTCGCGGCGCGAGAGCCACGACTCCTCGAGGAATCCGCGCACCTCGTAGACGACCGGCAACCCGAGGCGCTCGCGCAGCGCCAGCGCGACGCGGCCGTTCCAGTGGTTGGACGCCGCGTGCAGCACCTCCGGCCGCAGCCGCTCGACGATGCCGGCCGCGGCGTCGATCTCGGCCGCGAGGCGCGCCGTCGCCCGGCGGGGCAGGGGCCGCGCGGGCAGCGACCGGTGGTAGGGCACGCCGTCGACGACGTCGAGCGGGGCCGCGGCGAGCGCGCCCTGCGCGACCGGGAACCCCAGCCGGGTGAGCGCGTGGGGGTCGAGGCCGATCCCGCGCTGCGCCAGGAGGATCTGGTGCGTGCGGGTGGTGTAGCCGGCGTTGGCGTACGGCAGCGAGTTGGTGACCAGGTGCAGCACCCGGCCCGGCACGGGCCGGTACGCCAGGGGCCGGCGCGGGCCGAGCCGCGGGGGGCGCAGCACGTCCAGGTCGTCGGCCATCGCGTCGCGCAGCCGGACGTCGCGCCGCGACGTGGCGTCGTGGGCGAGGTCCTCGCTCGCCTGGAGGAGGTGGCCCCGCTTCCAGTCCAGCCGCGCGGTGAGCCGGGGACGGGCCGGGTCGTCGAGCGGCAGCCGGGCCAGCAGCTCGCCGGCGAGGTCGGTGCGGTTGCGGGCCGTGGCCACCGAGACGAGGCGGCGCAGGGTGGCCGGGTCGGCCGGGGTGAGCGACCTCACGTCGGGGTCGTCCTCGAGCAGCAGCCGGGCCTCGGGCCGGGCCGCGAACCGACCCAGGACGCCGTCGGGCAGGCGCTCCGCGAGCCGGACGGCGGTCTCGACGGGGTCGACCCCGAACCGGCGCACGGCCACCGACGCGGCGAGCGGGGAGTTGCGCGCGGCGTGCGCGCCGCGGGCCGCGATCGCGCGCAGGTCCGGCACGTTTCCACACTCCAAGCCCACGGGTCGCGGTCGCCTATGCTAGTCGCCGCACCAGCAGCCGCGGCGCCATGGACGGCCCGACGTGCGCGACGAGAGGTATCCATGAGCGCCGCACCTGTGATCCACGTGACCGGAGCGCGCCCCAACTTCCCCAAGGCGGCGCCCGTCCTGGCCGCGCTCCGCGCGCTCGACGTGCCCCAGCTGCTCGTGCACACCGGTCAGCACTACGACGACCGCATGTCCGAGATCTTCTTCCGCGAGCTCGACCTGCCGACCCCCGACGTCAACCTCGGCGTCGGCTCGGGCAGCCACGCGGTGCAGACGGCGGCCACGATGGTGGGGCTCGAGGAGCTCTTCCTCGAGCAGGCGCCCCCGCTGGTGGTCGTCTACGGCGACGTCAACAGCACCGTGGCGGCCGCTCTCGTGGCCGCGAAGCTGCACATCCCCGTGGCGCACGTCGAGGCGGGCCTGCGGTCCTTCGACATGACGATGCCGGAGGAGGTCAACCGGCTGCTCACCGACCAGCTCTCGGACCTGCTGCTGGTCACGAGCCCGGACGCCATCGCGCACCTCGCGAACGAGGGGATCGACCCCGGGCGCATCCACTTCGTGGGCAACCCGATGATCGACACGCTGCTCGCGCACCTCGACCGCTTCGACGTCGAGAAGGCCACCGCCGAGCACGGGCTCACCGGCCGCTACGCCGTCGCCACGCTGCACCGCCCGGCCAACGTCGACTCGGTCGAGTCCGCCCGCGAGCTGGTGCGCGTGCTGCACGCGGCCGCCGACCGGCTCGACGTCGTCTTCCCGCTGCACCCGCGCGGCCGCGCGATGCTCGAGTCGCAGGGACTGCTCGACCACGGCCGTCTGCACGTCGTCGACCCCCTGGGCTACATCGAGTTCATCTCGCTCGTGCGCGGGTCGTCCGCCGTCGTCACGGACTCCGGCGGCGTGCAGGAGGAGACCACCGTGCTGGGCGTGCCGTGCCTCACCCTGCGACCCAACACCGAGCGTCCGATCACCATCTCGAGCGGGACCAACCGCCTGGTCACCACCGCCACCGTCATCGACGCGCTCGACGAGGCGCTCGCGCGGCCGGCCGGCGCCGGGCACAAGGTGCCGCCGCTGTGGGACGGCCACGCCGGGCCCCGCATCGCCGAGGTGGTGTCGGCGTTCCTCGGGTCCCGTGCCGCACGGGCGGGCGCGTGAGGACCCGGATCCGCGACCTGGTCGCGGGCAGCGGCGTGTCCTGGACCGCCGTGGTCGACGCCGGTGGCGCCGGCATCGACCTCGCGACGTTCGTGGGCGACGACGTCGCCCCCGTGCGCGCCGACGACGGCTCGGCCATCGGCACCGACGTCCTGCTGACGGTCGGCGCGCGCCCGGACGCGGAGGCCGGCGGCCTCGGCGACGCGGTCGCCGCCCTGGCCCGCGTGCCCGAGGGCGGCCACGCGCTCGTGCTCCTCGGGTGGCCCCCGGCCGACCTCGTGGAGGCGCCGGTGGCCGGTGCGCTGGCCCAGGCCGGCCTCGCGCCGGTCCGTGCGGTCGCGACGCCCTACCCGGACCTGCCCGTCGCGGTGCTGGTCGTGCGCGCCGCGGCCGGCGCGGAGTCAGCCCCCGCCGGTGCCGCGGCCGACGGCGCCGAGCAGCCGTCGTGGTCGGAGGTGACGGCGGAGGCGTTCGAGACCGCGCTCGGCGCCGCCGCCGCGATGTGGGCCGAGCACCCCGAGCCCGCGGGCCGCGCCCGCAGCGTGGGCCGCGGCGTCGACCCGGAGGCCGACGCGCAGCTCGCCGAGCTGGCGCGCGAGCGGGCCGCGCTGGCCGCGTCGCTGAGCCGCACCGAGGCCGAGCTGAGAGCGGCGCGCGACCGCGTCGCGCGGCTGGAGGCGTCCACCTCGATGCGGGTGGGGCGCGCCCTGGTGAACGCGGCCAAGAACCCGCGGTCGGCCGCGAAGCTGCCGCGCCAGGCCCTGCGGATGTGGCGCATGCGCGGCGGCCGCGCCGGGCTCGCCGAGGCGCGGCGCCGGTCGGGGGAGAGCACCGCCGCGGCGTCGGCCGTCGGCGAGTCCGCCCGGCTGGTGGCCTGGCGCGGGGCGTCGCTGGAGCCGCGCACGCGCGTCAGCCTGCTGGGCGTCGTGCGCGAGGAGACCGAGGCCGCGCTGGCGCGGCACTCGTTCGTCGTCCGCGCGATGCCCGACGACGCCCGCCCGCTCTTCGACCGGGCCGACCCGGACCTCGTGCTCGTCGAGACCGCTGTGTCGGCGTCGTCGTCGCCCTGGGCGTACCTCGGCAACCCGGTCGCGACCGAGCGCGAGCGCCGCCTGCTCGGGCTCGTCGACGCCGCCCAGGCGGTCGGGCGGCCCGTGGTGCTCTGGCGCAACACCCCGGTGCACGAGACCGCGGCGCTCGGCGACTTCGCGGCCAGGTGCGACCTCGTCGTCGACTCCGCCCCGGCGCGCTCGGGCGGGGTGGCCTGGTCGGTCGGGGTGTCCCTCGGCGACGCCGTGGACCTCGGGGCCGAGCGCGACAGCCGCACCGCGGTGCTCTACGCCGGCGGGTTCGACGCGCGCGACACCGCACGCCGCCGCGCGCTGCTCGTCGAGGCGCTGGAGGCGGCCGGCGCCGCGCTGACCATCCGCCCCCGACGCGGCGGCGTTCCTGCCCACGGGTTCCCCGGGCTGCTGGGTGCGGCCGTCGGGCGCGAGGTGGACGCCCATGGCTACGCCGAGGCCTGCCGCCGCGCGGCGGTCGTCGTCGCGGCGCCGTTCGTGGTGCCGGACTCCTCCCTCGGTCTGCGCGACGACGACCTGCTGGCGCTGGCCTCGGGCGCGCGGCTGGTGACCGGTCCCAACCGCGACCTCGAGGCCCTCGGGCTCGGCGGCGCGGTCCGCGTCGCGCCGGCGGACGACGTCGCGGGAACGGTGCGCCAGGCCGTCGCCGACGGGCCGCTCACCGGCGCGGAGCACGTGGCCGTGCTGCGCGCCCTCGCCGAGTCGCACACCGTGGCGGCGCGGCTGCGCCGGCTCGTCGACCGGCTCGGGATCGACGCCGAGGTGGGGCACGAGCGCGGGGTGGCCGTGGTGGTGGCGCCCGGCACGCACATCGACGTGCCGCGCCTGGTCGAGTCCGTGCTGCGCCAGCGGCTGCGGCCCACGGAGCTCGTCGTGGCGCGCGCCGACGTCGGCTCGCCGTCCGACCTGCTCGAGCTGAGCGCCTCCGGCGTGGCCGTGCGCACCGTCACGCGGCCCGTCGTCGGGTACTCCGACCTCGCCCGTGCCGTCGACGCGCCGTGGCTCGCCCCGTGGCGCCCGGGCGCCGCGCAGCCGTGGGCCGACACGCACCTGCTGGACCTCGTGGTGGGCGCGGAGGCCGGCGACGCCGACGCCGTGACCCTCGCCGCGTCGGGAGGCGTGCGAGGCACGTCGGCGCTGGGCGAGGACGTGCTGCTGCGCCGCTCGCTCGTCGTGTCCGACGACCTCGACGTGCTCGACCTCGCGCACTGGGCGGGCCGCGGGCGCACCCTGGTCGCCGTCGGATCCGGAGACGCCTCATGACCCGCGCGCTCGTCTACGGCGACGTCAACCTCAACGTGCTCGACGGCTCGGCCATCTGGGTCCAGTCGATGGTCGAGGCGCTGAGCCGGTGCGACGTCGACGTCACGCTCCTGCTCAAGGCCCCGGTCACCACGGGCCGCCTCGTCGACCCCATCGCGGCCATGCCGCGCGTGACGGTCGTGCGCCCGCACGAGGAGGGCCTCGTGCCCCGCCGGTCGCACCTGCTCGACCGCGAGCACGCCGTGGAGATCATGCGCCGGCTCGACGAGCAGCAGCGCTTCGACCTCGTCGTCATGCGGGGCCTGCGCGCCGTCGACGTCGCGGCGAAGGACGGCGCGTTCGACGGGCGGCTGTGGACCTACCTCACGGACCACGCGCAGACCGTCACCGCTCTCACGCCCGCAGCGATCGAGCAGCTCGAGCGGATCAGCGCCGCGAGCCGCTTCATGCTCTGCCAGACCGAGGAGCTGCGCTCGTTCCTCGAGTCCGCGGTGTCGGCGGCGTGCGGCCGCAGCGTCCTCTGGACGCCGACCGTGCCCGCACCGGACTTCGAGCTGCCCGAGCGCGAGCCGCGCGAGGGCCGGCCGCTGCGCCTGGTCTACACCGGCAAGTTCGCGCCGCTGTGGAACACCCTGGAGATGACCCGCCTGCCGCAGCGTCTCGCGGAGGCAGGCGTCTCGGCCGAGCTGCACATGGTGGGCGACAAGGTCCACGAGGTGCCGACCGACCCGTCGTGGGCTCCGGCGATGCAGGCGGCTCTGTCGTCGAGCCCCGGCGTCGTGTGGCACGGCGGCATGCCGCGCCAGGAGGCCATGCGCACGTCGGCGGCGATGGACATCGGGCTGTCGTGGCGCGACCCGGCGATGGACGGCAGCCTCGAGCTGTCGACCAAGGTGCTCGAGTTCGGCGCCCTCGACGTGCCGGTGATCCTCAACCGCACGCAGATGCACGAGGACCTCTTCGGCGTCGACTACCCGCTGTTCGTGCAGGGGGAGGACGACGTCGTCGACGCCGTCGCCGCCGTGGCGCAGGACCCGGAGCTCTACGAGTCCGCGCGCACCCGGTGCCGTGAGGTGTCGGCGTCGTTCTCGATGGACGTCGCGGTGGAGCGGATGCGCGGCCACCTCGCCCGGGCGTTCCCCACCGCCGGATCCGCCGCGCCGTCGCTCGCGGGGCGCTCGCGGCGGCTGCGTGTCGGCGTCGCCAGCCACGACCTGAAGTTCTTCAGCCGCATGCTCGACCACCTCTCGGCGCTGCCCGAGCTCGAGGTGCGCGTCGACCAGTGGTCGGCCCTGGCGGTGAACGACCCGGCGCAGTCGCAGGAGATCCTCGACTGGGCCGACGTCATCATCGCCGAGTGGTGCGGGCCGGTCGCGGTCTGGTACTCCCAGCGCAAGCGGCCGGGGCAGCGGCTCATCGTCCGGCTGCACAGGTTCGAGCTCGACGCGGCCTGGATCAAGGACGTCGTCATCGACAACGTCGACCAGATGGTGTGCGTGAGCCCCTTCTACGGCCAGCTCACGGCGCAGCGCACCGGGTGGCCGAAGGACAAGATCGTGGTCGTCCCGAACTGGGTGGACGTCGACCAGCTCGACCGGCCCAAGCTCGAGGGGGCGCAGTTCCACCTCGGCATGATCGGGATCGCGCCCATGCGCAAGCGCATGGACCTCGGGCTCGACGTGCTCGAGCGCGTGCGGCGCCAGGACGACCGGTTCACGCTGTTCGCCAAGTCCAAACTGCCTTGGGACTACTGGTGGATCTGGCGCAAGGCCCACGAGCAGGAGCACTTCGACGAGGTGTTCCGCCGGATCCAGACCTCGCCGCACCTGCGCGGCGCGGTGGTGTTCGACGACTTCGGCGGCGACGTCGCCGCGTGGCTGCGCCGCATCGGCTGGGTGCTCTCGACCTCCGACGACGAGAGCTTCCACCTCGCCCCGGCCGAGGGGATGGCCTCCGGTGCCGTGCCTGCGCTGCTCCCGTGGCCCGGTGCCGACACGATCTACCACCAGCGCTGGATCGACGAGGACGTCGACGCCATGGCCGAGCGCATCCTCACCACGGTGCACGAGGACCGCTGGGAGGCCGAGGGTCTCCGGGCCCAGCAGCACCTGTCGGCCTCGTTCCCGCTCGACGCCGTCTGCGCCGCATGGACCCGCCTCCTCGTCGAGAACGCCTCGCCCGACACGGCGCAGGGCACCCTCGCCCCGGAGGACTGAGAGAGGGCGCCTCGCACGCCGGGTCCGAGGGGTTCTTCGGGCCGCGGATCGACGTCGTAGCTGATCCTGCTCGTGCGCTCGACGGCGACGGCGGTGAGGCAGGGCTCTCGCTCCCACTCGCCGTGACCGTCGTGGTGTGGGTCAGAACGGTGGACGTTCAGGGTCGCCGGCTCCCGGGGGATCGACATCCTGCTGGGGCTGCTCGTGGGTGCCGGGGCGTGCCGGTGCGACACCCGGTGGGGCGGCAGGTGATCCGGTGGGTGCTGGTCGCTCCGGTGGTTCGAGCACGGGCTGGGCAGGGATGCGGATGCGCTGCCGCCATCGGGTCACCCACGTGCCCGAGCCGTCGACCGCGCTGTCCTCGATGGTCGCGTGCCCGGCGGTCTTCACCTGGTGGCAGCGCGAGCACAGCCCGCCGCAGTTCGCCGTGTCGCTGGGCCCCGCGGGGTACGGGAGTGCGTGGTCCATCTCCTGCGCCGTCCGGGTGCAGCCGGGTCGCCGGCAGGTCGGGTCGCGGTGCAGCACGTGCTCACGCAGCGCGGCCGGCAGGTACTGGCGGGTCCCGTAGTCCAGCAGGTGCCCGTCGACCGGGTCGACGACCACCCGGCGCCAGAGCTCGGCGACCCCGGCGACCTCCCGCGCGATCGGCGCCGGGATAGGAGTCCCGTTCAGCAGTGCCAGCCCGTCGCGCTCGCCGCGCAGGGTGTCGAGGTCCATCACCACGTGCAGCTCGGTCTGCGTCCGGGAGGCGTCGTAGACCAGCTCGCCGTCCTCGCCGCGGTCGCCGAGCACGAGGGCGGCG